>CANRMJ010000129.1 GCA_947631705.1 uncultured Clostridia bacterium | reverse complement strand
GAAAAGTCACTCAGTCAACCTGCGATAAGAACAATCTTAAAGAAGCGCAGAAATGGTATTTCTATCCCGTTGAGGCTACGGAAGATAAAACAATAGTAACCGAAACGGAATATACAGAAAGCAAAAACTTCGTTTCCTCGTCAAAGGATCAGCGCGGAAATACAACAAACTATTCCTATGATGAGAACACGGGAAATCTGCAAAGTGTAACAGACGCTAATAATAACAGTACCGAATACAAATATGACTCAAACAGTAATCTCCTGTCCGTATCATCGGGCGGAGTAACAAACAGCTATACATATTCAAAGGACAGGCTCGACAGCATAAATGCAAACGGCGGCACGCAGTATAAATTTGAATATGACAAATTCGGCAGAACTGTAGGCAACAAGGTAGGAAACGGAACAAGCCGGCGTACTCTTTCGGCTATTCAGTATAACGGCGCGGGTCTTATGTCTAAGCAGACATACGGCAACGGAGATTATATTGATTTCAAGTATGACAAACTTGACCGTATAACAGAAAAAAAGTATAATGGAAACGGCAATCAAAGAGTGACTTATTCCTACGGAAACAACGGAAGTGTTGCGCAAACAACGGACTATTACACAGGCACAAACACAAAGTTTGTATACGACCTTGCGGAGCGAGTTGTTTCACAGCGTGAATACGAGGGAACGGGAACAAGGAGCACAACGCTTGTTTCATCAACTGATTTCACCTATGCGGATAAAACGAATTATCTCACGGGAGTAAAGCATTTCTCGCCTTTAGGCACACAGGAGATAGGCTACAGATACGGCAATCTTGCGAACGGAGAGATGCCCGATCAGATATACAGTGTAAGCTGGAACGGCAAAGAAAAAGTCAATTATACCTATGACGGTCTTGGCAGGCTTACGAATAAGAAAATCGGCAATACGGAAAATCTCTATACATACGAAGATGTAGGAACAAACAGAACGACCACGCTTGCAAATTCCGTTAAAACTCCTGCCGGAACATATACATATACTTATGACAACTTAGGTAATATCACGAGTATATCGAACGGCGAATTTACCACAACATATGAATATGACAGCTTAAATCAGCTTGTTAGAGAAAACGATGAGCAAAACTATAGAACCTACACATATTCTTATTCCAACGGCAATATAACCGAAAAGAAAGAATATGAATACACAACAGGCGAGCTCGGAGATGTTCTCAACACATACACGTGGAAGTATGAGGACGGCACGTGGAGTGATTTGCTGACTGATTTTGATGGTACACAGTTCAAGTATGACGAGATAGGCAATCCCGTAAATATAGGCGATTCGGAACTGACGTGGAACGGCAGACAGCTAACGAATATAAATGGCAATGATTTAAACATATCCTATGCCTATAACGGGGACGGTCTGAGAATATCAAAAGAGGTAGACGGAGTAAAGACCGAATATTTCTACAACGGTTCACTCCTTGCAGGTCAAAAAACAGGCGATGACGTTATCGTATTTATGTATGATAACAACGGAGATATCTTCGGTTTCACCTACAATGGCACGGAATATTACTATGTAAAGAACCTGCAAAATGATGTAACGGCGATAACGGATTCCAACGGAAATATAATCGTAAATTATTATTACGACGCATGGGGAAATCCAACAGGCACAACAGGCGACTTTAAATTAGCCGAAATCAATCCTATACGTTACAGAAGTTATTACTTTGATGAAGAAACAGGGTTCTATTATCTTAATTCAAGATATTATGCCTCAACAATCGGCAGATTTTTAAATGCGGATGAGTATTCACAGACAGGTCAGGGTATGCTTGACAAAAATGTGTTTGCTTATTGCGAGAATAATCCAGTTGTAAGAGCTGATGACAGCGGTCAAATTTGGCATATAGTAATAAGTGCGGCTGTTGGAGCATTAATTGGTGCAACAGCAAATTTGCTAACTCAAGCTGTTAGTGGACAGGAAATCAACCTTGCAGAAGTCGGCATTTCAGCATTATCTGGTGCAGCCAGCGGGGCGCTTGCAGCAACGGGAGTAGGAGTTCTTGGAATGATTGCCGGGAATGCAGCTATATCTATGGCAGAAAATACTGCTAATCAGGTAATCACAAATAAAGGATTTAGTAATTTTAATGTAGGAGATATGTTGATTGATGGAGTAATCGGGGGAGCTTTAGGCGCAGTAGGTGGCTCTGGTAAAGGAACAAAGCACTTAAATAATTTAGGCAGGCGAACTTTAAAACGTTCTTTTAGCGCTGGAACTCACAAAGGAATGAAGGCAGGGCTCAAGGAATTCAGAAAGGCTTTAGTATATTATTCAAAAAATACAAAGAGTTATTATAAAAAATATTTACGTTCCTTACCCTTTGAATTGGCTTCTTCATTTGGTTCTTCGTTAGCTTCGTCAAAGTATGCTAAGAATATGTATTACAGAAAGTTTAGGAGATAAATTATGAAAACAGGGGTACAATTATTAGCAATTATTTGGCTTTTTCTTTTGTCATTCTGTTTTTACCGTTGTTTTCTATATGGTGTAAAAACCTATCAACTAAACAATAGTGCTTTA
>CANRMJ010000128.1 GCA_947631705.1 uncultured Clostridia bacterium | reverse complement strand
ACCCTTTCCGCCTGCACGGTTGATGCGGTTTTAACGGTTGAGCTGCCGCCTATGGCAACAGTGCCCGTTTCCGCCGCCGCCGAGTCAACGCTGCCGAATCTTTTGCTAAGCCACATAATTCACCAGCTCCCCGTCTATTCTTTTTTTGAGAACAAGCGTTGTTTTTTCTCCGCTTTTTCCCATGCTCTTCACAATTTCGTTAACCAAAAATTCCCCGCCGTACTCACGGGCGGCGAAATCAACGCTTATTCTGTCGCAAAGTTTAACATCGCATTCACCCGAAATTTCGGCGATAACGGAATAATATTCGGAAAGCGATTCTTTGATTTTCGCCGCCGCGGTTATCTCCCTCTGCCATATCGGAACGGCGGAAAGATTAAACAGCCTTTTTCTGAGAAATCCTTTGGAATGAAGAAAATCGCTTTTGAAATGATAAACATAATCATCGGAAGAATTAATTTTGTAATCAATATCACTTATCGGCTCGCTTCTGTTTATCACGCAGGAGAGCGAGAGCAGCGAATAATCTTCAAGCTTTTTAATATCCTTGCTCTCTTTGTATACGCAAAGCACGTTTTCGGGCGACGCGTAAACAGGCGCTCCGTAAACCGCGAAAACAAAATCGTTTATCGCGCCGTAGCAGCTTGTGCCTTTTGAAACAAGATAATTGTATTCGGAGCAGATTTCGGGCAGTTCACATTCAAAGCCCATGTCCCTTGCGTTTGAATACCAAAGCTGCCTTGCGGAAGGGCAGTTATAAAGGCACGGCACTGCCTCGTTGTCCACAAGCAGAGCGGCGCTGCTTCTTGCATATATAAAATACGAGTAAAAGCCGTTTCCGCTTGTTATTCTCTGCATATCGCAAAAGCCGTTGAAAAAGAGCTTTTCCGCCGAATATGCCTTAACAATGCAGATTTCGCCCAAAAGCTCGTGAGATGTAAAATTCAGGCGCAATCCGTCGCACGCGGAGTCCACCTCGCTCACAAGCTCATATGACGTTATCAGCTCCGGCTCAAACACCGAGCCGTCGATCGCGTAAAGCTCAAACCTCATTTCAGCACCACCCTGTCTCCCTCTTTTATATCAAAGGGCGTTTTAAAATTGTTCAGCTCCATAAGCTTTTCAATCGAAACGCCGCTCCTGTAAGCAACGTCAAACATATTTTCGCCGCTTTCGGCATATGTAAAGCCGAAATCATAACCGCTCTTCCTGTGATTGCAGTTTTCCGTGAACGTAAAGCTGTAGCTGACACAGTCCTTTTTAGCCTCCTCGGTGATAGAGAGAAAGCTGAAAAAAGCGTTAAAGCAACTCCCGTCCGGCAGAAAAAGCCAACCGGCATCCGGCTCTTCGCGTATTCTTTTCAGCTCTCTTGAAAATTCGGCGGCGCCTTCGCCCCAAAAGCTGCCTTCGCCGCTTATTACCGAGGCGTTTCTCGAAATATTGTAAACAGCGCTGTCGCTGCCAAACAGAGGATTTTGACTTATATTGCTTGAATGTTCGGTTTTAATCTTCTCCGGGTTTACATCAAATTCAAAATCCTTAAACTTCATTTTTGTTGTTTTCATCTGTCGCCGCCTCCGAGACCGCTGTCGTATCTCTTGGAGTCAAGACGCAGATATTCCGAAATTTCTTTCATTTCCTCATAATCCTTTTCGTTTTCCATTGCCGCCTCCTTAAAATTCAAGCCCGCCGCTGAATGTAAAAACGGCTCTCATCATATAACACTCAGCCGCTTTGTTAACCGATATTTCCGAAATTTCTATTGAAACGATGTTCATATCCGCGGTGCATGAGCATATGCGGAAAGCAATTTCCTCAAGCCGCTCTTTTTTAAAAGAAAACGGCACATATATATCGGCAAAAACGCTCACGCTGCCCGCTTTTGCGTTTTGCCCGAGCGAGGTTTCTTCTATATTTATCTCCTTAATGCCCGCCGCAACCGCCGCCTTTCCGAGCAGGGTGGGCTTTATAACATTCGGAAAGGCGCGCGTAACGGTGATATCGCCGAAATAATCGTCGCCCTTTATTTTGTTTATAAAATCGGAAACGATGTTTGCCGCCTTAATCATTGCTTTCCTCCCACACTCTTCTAAGCACCGCCGTGTAATAAAGGGTTTCGTTTTTAAACTTTACCGCCTCTCTCTTTTTAAAAATATACTTAACGCCGTCTTTATAAAGGCAGGCGTTTTCCGAGAGCAGCAGAATATTGTGGTTGAACGGACCCGTATATATGTAATAATCGGCGCTGACCGAGCCTATCTCCGTTCTTGCGGACTCGAAATCGGTTTTATAGCTCCTCCATTTAGGCTCAAGCACCGCATAAAACGGCTGCGAACGCCATTCGCCGTCCGCAAGGAAAACCTCTCTGCCGGTTAATTCAAGACCTTTTTTGATTTTATACGCTTTGTTCATCTTAATCCTTGCCTTTCGGGAGCGCGGAAAGCTCCCCGCCGCGCATATTCGCGAAAACGGCGGTTCCGCGCCCCTTTCATATTTAAATGCTCAAAAACGCAAAGCCCGAATCCTTGATAAGCTCCTCGCAATCGGCAAGCGCCGCCGCAAGATAAGCTTTAGAATCATCTGCCGCCGAATCCTTCATTGTGAGAGAAACATCACCCGCTGAAAACGAGGTTATGCCGCCGCTTTCAGAGGCGGAGCGGCAT
>CANRMJ010000127.1 GCA_947631705.1 uncultured Clostridia bacterium | reverse complement strand
GACGGCGGTGACGGCTGGGATTAATAATAAATTCTCTGTTAATGACGCAAACCGCCCCGAACCTTTTGGTTCGGGGCGGTGTTACTTAAAATATTTTATTTTGTTTCTTCGTAATAGAACACACAAACATCTGAATTTCCGAAATATTTTTCAACAAGCGGGGTGAGCGTATCGCCGTCGCCGTATTCTTCGGATTTCATTTCGTTTACGGCTTCATTAAATCCGGCAGAAAAATCGTTTGACGGAGCAAAGCAGAATCCGTATTCAACAGTATCAAGAGCGCCGTTGAGCGCAACATATGAATCTTTTCCCTCAAAAGAGTTGAAACTGAAATCATCTATAACAACCGCGTCTATCTCTCCTGCCTCTACAGCCGCGAAAGCCTCATCGGCAGTTGAAAATACGGAAGAACTCTGAAATCTGCTGCTTATAGCAGAGTTTTTAATAAGAGCCGCCTGAGCAACATCGGAAACCACAGCAACACGCGCGCCTGTTAAATCAATATAGGTTTTAATTGCGCTTGATGACGGAACAACTGTGATAATATTATTTTCTATAATATTATTGCTCCAATTGTAGTCCTCATTGGCTGTGCCAACATTTTTCTGTGTGCCGCCGAGCATAACAATCGCCGAATATTCCTTGCCGTTTTCATCTGTGTAGCACGTATCCTCGCCGAGAAGATAGCCCTCATCCACCTGAACGAATGCATAATTTTTGAAATCGCCCTTGAACGAATCGAATGTGTTATCTACAAGTTCAACGTCAAATCCGGCAAGATTTCCGCTTTCATCTTTGTAAATAAACGGTGAATTTTCTTGTGTGTAAGCGAAAATCATTGTGTCGTCTGTTATTTCGGTCGTCAGCCTTTCCGAACTTGAGCAACCGGCAAAAAGGCAGGCGATAAGCATTGCGGAAAGCAAAACGGAAATTATCTTTTTAGCAGTTTTCAAAGTAATCCTCCTCGAAGACATAATTTAACAATATAATTCTATATCAAAACGGTTACAAAGTCAATATAAAGTGTTGATTTAGCGTTGAATGAAAAATAGCGCAAACAAATTTTAATATAGGATTTGACAAATTTATATAATAGTATTAAAATATCTGAAAAACTTATTTGGGATCTGATAATGTGCTTACCCTTGACAAAGTTTACAAGGCATCTCGCGTATTAAAAGAAATCATACGCTCAACAGATATGATTCACGCGCCGAATATTGCGGAAAACGCAAATATTTATCTTAAAACCGAAAATTTGCAGGTTACCGGCTCGTTTAAAATCAGAGGTTCTTATTATAAAATCAGTTGCCTCAGCGACGAGGAAAGGAAAAAAGGAGTAATAGCCTGTTCGGCGGGAAACCACGCACAGGGCGTTGCGCTTGCCGCGTCTAAAATCGGCATAAAAAGCCTTATCTGCCTGCCGGACGGAGCGCCGATTTCAAAAATAGAGGCAACAAAGCGTTACGGAGCGGAGGTTTGCCTTGTTAAAGGCGTTTATGACGATGCTTACAAAAAAGCGCTTGAATTGAAAGACGAAAAGGGCTATACCTTTATTCACCCTTTTAACGACACAGACGTTATAGCGGGGCAAGGCACAATAGGTCTTGAAATTTTGGATCAGCTGCCGGAGGTGGACGCCGTAGTGGTGCCGATAGGCGGCGGCGGACTCATTGCCGGAGTTGCATATACGATAAAGCAGATAAATCCCTCATGCAAGGTTTATGGTGTTCAGGCGGCAGGCGCGCCGTGCATGGAGCAGTCGGTTCTTGACGGGGAAATTGAAACGTTGCCGAAGGTGCAGACTATCGCGGACGGAATAGCCGTTAAAACTCCGGGAAACATAACTTATGATCTTGTAAAAAAATATGTGGACGGAATAGTGACTGTTTCCGATGATGAGATTGCTCTTGCGATACTTACGCTTTTGGAGCAGCAAAAGCTGATTGCCGAGGGCGCGGGAGCCGTTCCCGTTGCCGCGGTGCTTGCGGGAAAAATCCCCGATATAAACGGCAAAAACGTGTGTTGCCTTATTTCGGGAGGAAACATAGACGTTACAATTCTTTCAAGAGTTATTGAACGCGGTCTTAAAATGAGCGGCAGAACGGCGAACATCACAATTGCCCTTTCCGACAAGCCCGGTCAGCTATCCGATGTTTCGCGAATCATTGCACAGACGGGCGCTAACGTTACAAGTATTAATTACGACAGCACAGACCTTGATATGAATATCACGGATTGTTATTTGCGCATAGGAGTTGAAACAAGAGATTACGCCCACGTTGTTGCAATAAGGCAGGCTCTCAAAGCCGCCGGTTTTGAGGTTTGCGATTAATAATATAAGGAGATTTTGTTATGGATTACGTATCAACAAAAAATGCGCCGGACGCAATAGGCCCATACAGCCAGGCAATCAAGGCAAACGGTCTGCTTTTCACAAGCGGACAAATAGCAATTAATCCGAAAACCAATCTGGTTGAGGCAAAAACCATTGAAGAACAGACCGAGCAGGTTTGCAAAAATCTTTCTGCTGTTTGCAAGGCGGCCGGAACGGAAATAGAAAAAACCGTTAAAACAGTTTGCTTTTTGGCGGATATAAACGATTTTGCCGCGTTTAACGAGGTTTACGGCAGATATTTCACGGGAAAGCCGGCGCGCAGTTGCGTTGCGGTTAAGGATTTGCCGAAGGGCGTTTT
>CANRMJ010000126.1 GCA_947631705.1 uncultured Clostridia bacterium | reverse complement strand
TTCTATGGCGGAAATAGAGGTTTATATAATTATTTTCAATCCCGATAAAATTATCTGTCATAAAGTATCCCCTCCGGTACAGATATTTTTATTATGATATTCTCATATGAGCCTAAAACCCCACTTTTAAATATTAATTTTAACACTTAAAATAAAATAAATCAATATTTTAAATAATAATTTACATTATACACAAATTGTCGAAAAAAGTTCTTCAATATTTTGTGTAATACTAACAGTATAATAATTTATCCATTTTTTTAATAAAAATCACCCCGTATACCGCTTACTCGGCATACGGGGTATATAGCGTTTTAATATCTGATTTTGAAAAATTCCTGTAATATTGCTATATAAACAATGAAATTTGCGAACGATAAGAATTCAGTTAATCATTTTTTTTGCTTTTTATCACATAAAATTCGGCAGCGCATAATAATGCCGTTATACTTATCCAAAAGCACGGCGTTAAAATATAATCGTAACTATCGGCGCCGGTATAAGGCGATTTTAAATTTGTTTGGCTGTAATTTTTGATGTTGCTTTCGGCGGGCTTTGTCTGTTTGCTTTCGGTTTGATTAATGTTTTCCTCTTTTTCGTTATTTCCGACATTTTCGTTATCATCTTTATTTTTCGGGATTTCTTTAATTTCAAAGTTTTTAATTGCTTTCCCGCTGAAATTATTTATGCCCTCAACGCATACGGAAGCCTCCCCCGTTTCGATATTATTTAAATATTCAACGGTGTAGTTTACTCCTTCGTAAACCGGCTTGCCGTTATATTTAACAGTTACCTTGGGTTTCTTTTCAAAACCGTCGTATTCAAATTCGTTTCTTTCGATCTCCACCGAACAATCATTTATATCTATCGGAGCCGCAAACGAAATCACTCCCGTAATATTATGCAGCCACGTTGTTCCGCCATAAGCGGCGCCGCGTCTAACATCTAAAGAGTTTACCGTTACGGCGTTTACATAGCGCACCGTAAGATCGCCTACTTCGTCTACAACCGAACCCAAATCGCTAACCACAAAGTTTTTATTGCCGTCTATTCCCAAATAAACCATTGTGTGCCCCGGAAAATACATCAAAGAACCCGTAGGTAGTGTTGAAATATACTGGATTTTCTGTTCATCGCTCATATCGGAAACGTTTTTATATTTATCGGGTGTTTTTTCTTGCCAAGTTGTATTTCTCGGAAGCTCAACACCAAAGCATTTATAAATACTCCTTGTATAAAGCGAACAGTCCATATAACCGTTCATACCCGCCCATCCGTAAGGATCGCCGATACATGAAAATGCAATTTTCAACACATTTTCTTCCGTCAACGGTAAAAATCCTCTGTGAAGTTCCAAATCCTTATTCAAAACTGCATATTGCTTTACGGCATTTCCGTTTTCATCGTTTCCGGCAAAATAAACAATATAGTTATCCGCCTTTTTTGATTCTAAATCATAAGGTATAAGCTCATCAGGCACTAATTTTAAATATGTTCCCAACATAGCGTTTACCGTTTCGGAATCTCCGTTATTCAAAACGATTCTGCTTCCTGTAACAGTAACAAAATCATCTGAGCTTGAACTGATTTTCCAATAATCCAGCCACTCCGATTCTGTTTGGCAAAGAGCCACGTTTTTTCCGCTGACCCAGCCTGTGCAGTTGTTTGAGTAGCCCCAATAGAATATATCCCCGTTAACTTCGCATTTTGCCTGGATTATCATAGGTTCGTTAAGATTCAGCGCCGAGCTTTGCATTTCGTCATCGGTATCCGTAGCGCTGTAGCCTATAACATCGTTGGTAGGCCATGCTTTCATATCCGTGCGGTTTGTGCATATTCCCAGCTTGGTTTGCTGTTCTCCGCTATATCCTGTATTCATAATTGCGGTTAACAGCGACGTGAAATATTCTTCGTTGTTTATTTTTACGCCGTTTATATAAAGAGCTCTCGTAGGAATTTCGGAATTTGCAAGCCTTTGCTTTCTTGAATCCGCGTCAAAGGTTTTATTTAACTCTTCCAAATCAAAAACCATTGTGCCGCTGCCGTCCACAATTCGCCTGTTTAACGTGTCTATTTGAGAATCGTTCATTATAATTTTATCCAAACCGTAAAAAGTTTTGTCTTTCCAATAGCCTGCGGTGCACATTTCGGAAGTAATTCCGTGGAGATATGTTTCTTTCCTTGCGTGGTCTGATTTTTCTCCCGTATAGTATTGCGTTGAAGCAAACACATTACCGCATATAGAAAGCATTATCAACAAAGTTGTTAAAAAAACAATTTTAAATTTAACTTTCATTTTCCCTTCCCCGCCTTTTATTTTATCTTGCTTTGCTCCGTAATGAGCATTCATCACCTCTGTGAACAGTATAACATAATTTATAAGATATTTCTATACGATATGAAACAACATTTTAAATATTACAATTACAAATTAAATCATAACAGTAATAGAAAAATCGTTCAATAAATAATTTAAATAAGAAACCTCTGATGTTTTTGATATAAAATATTTTTGACATAAAAAAGCCTCGCAACAGATGTTACGAGGCTTTCTCTTGGCTCCCCAAGTTGGACTCGAACCAACGACCCTATCGGATTGCGGTGCCCAAAATTTTCAATCGCGCCTAAAGGCGCTCAAAAATTTTGACCGCTGCAAATTCTTATTGCTCCCTTCATCCCGCACCGCTAGCGGTCGCAAACGAATCAGTTAACAGCCACATGCTCTCGCATGCGTATACTTAAACACCGGAAAATGATAAATGACTCACAAAAAATCATTAGCCTGCGAGCTTTT
>CANRMJ010000125.1 GCA_947631705.1 uncultured Clostridia bacterium | reverse complement strand
GGAGCGGATAACGGGAATCGAACCCGCCTCCTCAGCTTGGGAAGCTGATATTCTACCAATGAACTATATCCGCATATTAAATTAAGATCACGTCACGCAGACCCTAATTTGCACATTAAAGTCTGCGTGCGTTTTTTAATGCTTTTTTGTTAAAATATCTTTAAGCACGCCCTTTGGGTCTTTAATCAGAAGAACAACAAGCCAAACGAGAAGTCCGGCGGTAACGCAGCAGATACCGAGATATGCGTCATTTATCATATCCGCCGGCGCGGGTCGAAAATAATCGGCTCCGAGCTTTGCGTATTCAAATACGGCATCTGCAAGCCACATAAGCGACGCGCCCCAGTATATAAAGCATGGAACGCTTAATCTGTAGGCGCCGCTCTTAGGATTGAAATACCATATTACGGTGCTGATAATTGCCGCGAGAAGCGTAATTATAAGACACATTTTTTATTTCTCCTCACTGCTTGCCCGCTAATGCTGCTTTCAGCCTTTTCACCTTTAAATCCGCAAAAGCGCAAATCAAGCCCCATGCGGATGTTACAACGGCGCACATGGCAGGTCCCACGGTTGCCATTTCAAGGAGCATTACCCTTGTGTCGTCCGCATTATACATGGCTGTTAAAAACGGCGGGAACGGCACAATTTCTCCATGCCACAAATGCTCAAACGCAAGCAGGAAAACGCCGCCCCAAAGGAGATACGAGAGCCAGCCGAGTTTGCGCGAACGGGAGATTTTTTCAACCTTCTCTGAAAAATCGGGCTTGCCCTCAACATGAGGAACATCAAGCTTTTGCTCTTTCTTTTTCAACGAATACGCAACGGCAGAAACGATTATAGCCTCAGCGGCGGGAACAATAAAGCATGCCATTGACAATCACCCCTTAAAAATAGTTAATAAAAATTTTATCAAGGAAAATTATAGCAAAAAAGTATGACGAATTCAAGTGTATTGCGTCTTGGATTTTATAATTTGAAAAATTTTTAATTTTTTCTTTACTTTTTTATTACCCGTGTTTAATTTTGAAGATGTTTAATTTAAATAACGGGTTATTTTATGTGATTTTATATGTTATACTGTTGAAAGGAGTTGATACAGATGGAAACAGTTCTTGTTTGCGACGATGACAGCGCGATACTTGATTCAATAGAGATATATTTAAAAGCCGAAGGGTTTGAGGTGCTAAAAGCCGAGGATGGCGTGAAAGCTCTTGAAATCATTGAAAAAAATGAAATTCATTGCCTTGTGCTTGATATTATGATGCCGAGAATGGACGGACTTCAGGCAACGCTGAAAATAAGAGAAAAGCATAATTTTCCTATTATAATGCTCTCTGCAAAATCGGAGGATACGGACAAAATAGCGGGGCTGGGGTTCGGCGCGGATGATTACGTTACAAAGCCGTTTAATCCGCTGGAGCTTGTGGCAAGGGTTAAATCCCAAATAAGAAGATACGTTACTTTTTCAGGCTTTGTAAAGAAAAAATCGCAAATCGTGACAGGCGGGCTTTTGATTGATACAGACGCAAAAACCGTGTCTGTAGACGGTGAAAGCGTAAAGCTCACGGCAACGGAATATATGATTCTTGAATATCTCTGCAAAAATATGGGAAGAGTGCTATCCTCGGCGCAGATTTATGAGGGTGTTTGGAACGAACCGTCCTTCCGTTCCGAAAAAACCGTTACAGTGCATATAAAAAACATAAGAGAAAAGATTGAGATAAATCCGAAAGACCCGAAATATATAAAGGTGGTGTACGGACTTGGATACAAGGTGGACAAAATATAAATATTCCAAGCTGAACAAGGCTCTCTGCGTTATTACGGCGTGCATTCTGGCAGTCGCTCTTTCAAGCTGTTTTTTAAAGATTGTTCAATACGGAAGTTTTTTCGGAGCGGAATCATTGTTTTCGGGCGAAAAGCCGGATTTATATCACACAGAAAGGTTTTTTGATGAATTCAGACATGACACAAACGGCGTTTTCCGCAAAACCAATTACAACACGGACAAGGCGCAATATTACGCGGAGAAAGAGAAATATATTGATGAGGAAATGACCGCGTACCGCGAGCAGGAGGAGCAGTTCAGGGTTGAGGAAGAGGACATACATTTTGATTCCCAAAGTAATCTGTTTTATCTTGAAAGTGATAAGTATGAGGAATTTCTTAAAATCAGCAACGGAGAAAATTATCAATATGATGAGTTGGATAATTTTGGTATAGTTGGAGCCACGGGGGCTTATCAGGGCGACGACGGCAATTATTATACCCGCACATTTAAGGAAAAAGGATTTGACACAACATCGGATATCGATTCGGGAGTGAATTTCGGACATACCGACGTTGACGCGAAATACATTTTTAATTCGTCTTACGATGCAAACAAGCCCGCTCCCACATTTGATGAAGTGAAAGTGGACAGTATTTTAAATGTGAAATATTATGCGGAGAATGACGACGGCACGGTTGTTTCTAATGTTGAAGACAAGGACGCTTTTATTGACTCAATCGGCTCGGACAAAAAAGACTATATTGTTTATGACAGAGGGAATTTTTATTCGAGCAAGAATGTTGAGGATTTCAAGCAGATGCACTACGATCTGCCCGACGCAACAAGAAAAGACGTTGTTGTTTATATCACGATCGATCCGCAGTTTTCGGCGCAGGATAAATATTCGGAAATTTACAGCGCTTACAATGAATTTAATTCATTTAATATAAACGGTGTTTCTGCTGCCGTGATCATTCTGATTTTTTCATTGGCAGGCTTTGCCGTTGTCTCCGTTCGTCTTGCCGGCAACACGGGAAACGGAATAAAAACCTCGTCGTTTGACAAGATACCCACCGATTTATATTTTGTCCTTTCCGGCGGACTTATCGCCGCTATTGTATGCGGTGTGATAATTGCGGTTTCACTGTTTAGTTATTATTATTGGGAAGATACGATTTTTCATTATTTTGCTCATGCGGGCACATACAGTATGCCTTTATGGTATAGGTTTCTGATCGCCGGGGCGTT
>CANRMJ010000124.1 GCA_947631705.1 uncultured Clostridia bacterium | reverse complement strand
TGCAGCCTTTTAATTTAGTATTTTATTTGATATTTAACATTCGTCAAATCTTTTTATTTAGCTTTGCTTGTGCGTTTACAAGGATATATACATCCCTTAGTTCGGATACCTCTTCTTACATAATAACACTTTCAAAAAGCTTACGCTTGCAACTATACTAAAAATTAAAGATAATAATAAAAGTAAAAATGCAAGAAAAGACATAATTGTTTCCTGAGATTGACCCGCCAAAAGCACTTTAGCTGTCAGTATTCCAAACAATCCTCCCATAAAAGAAAATAAAGATAACTTTTTGCTTTTACTTTTTATGCTGTAATTATTCGCTTTGATTTTTGAAATGAATACAATCTGATAAACAAAAATGCAAAAGAACATAAGAAACAGAAAAAGAATAAACAAAAGCCGGTTTTCTCCAATAGTTAATGTTAAAATTCTGTATGATGTAATGTTGAGAATTATGGAAATATAAAGTCCAAAAAGTCCGTCACACCAAAAACGTGAAATCTTTAATTTGGAGAATTTTGCAATTAAAGTTATAAAAACGCAGCATAATACAAAATCAAAAACGATTGTAAATACAACCCAAGAGGTTTTATGGTTTCCAATAAAACATAACGGAGCGCTTAAAATTATGATTAATAAAAGACGTTTCACGCATTGGCTCTTTTTAAAAGGAACATAATTGTAATTAATAAATAAGTCAATATTATTTTCTACCATAAATTATTTGATCCTCCCTTAATCCAAGCACGCACAGTTTTAAAAATAATAAGAATAATACCCAAAGCAAATTCGAGTAACTGCTCCCACAACGTTTACAACACACGGAATAATATAAATAATGATAAGTTTTTGTGCGCAAATCGTAACAGTAGTTTACTACTATATTTCCGTTGGAATCCGTTATCGCCGTTACGTCATTTTGCAGATTCTTAATGTAATATATTATTATAGAATGGTTTTAAAAGTTCCGTCGGCATTATAATATTTATGTAATAACATTTGTATAGACAATAAAACATAATAAAAAATCCAATCAATATTTGTGCCATTCAAATTTAAATATTCTTGAATTTTTATTGTTTGTTCATCACTGATATCAGATAAATTATATAAAAGTATTTCTTTTTTTATAAAACTGTTACATAAACCGGCAATATAGTCAATATCCATAACTAATTCTAATTCATAGACAAATGGCGGATATGCAAAAGCTAAAAAAGCCTTTGCCAACAATATATCAGATTTCAATATTTTATATTTCATACTCAACTACCTCTTATACCAAAATATATAGATATATAGACATTTACATAAATTGTTTCATTGCGCCTCGTTTTGCTCATTGCTCCGCATAAGAGCTTTTCGGAGCAACAACGGTGTATTTCCCGTTCATTCCGCTGTCCTGATTTTCGGTGACATTAAAACTTTCTAAAATATATAATGTAAAATCGTCATTTTTAGGAAATTGAATAAGTTTTGCAAGACTTTCAACTTTCGGAGCGTAAATAAGTAAATTCCTTTAACACGCAATTATCATAATTGAATTCCGTTGCCTTAGGTGCATAGATAAATTCAAGCGCCGGAATTGTGCCCTGATTTAATTCATAATAGCCGTTTGAATCCGTTATCGCCGTTACGTCATTTTGAAGATTCTTTTGTTATTTTGTAGCAATGTTGATAACCTTTTGCTCAGTATCGTATTCGATGCTTATTTTTTGTCCTAATTCGAGCAAAACATACTGTAGGGTATCACTGTCTACATAATATTCTTCACCAGATAAATACATATTGTATGGACCACCGCCATTGCAACCAGCGAGTATATTATTTTTCTTGTCGTGCTTTTGGTAAAGGCGGTTATTTTTTACATCAAGCAAATAAGTTTCATTATTTATTGTGATACTCACTTGATTTTTACTTTTCCATGTAATTTCTGAACCGCAAGCAGACAATATTTCTAAAAGAGGCAGTTCGGAATGTTGATAGTATGTTTTTATTAATTTGTCATTTGAAGATATGTTGCCGTTAATTTCCAATTTAAATTGCTTGCTTTCGTATTTTTCGATATATTCTGATAATGTATATAGATTATAAACATATTCTGTTTCCGTGCTGAAATTTTCTTCATTTACAGTAAAAAAGTAAGTATCTTTATTAGTTTTTAACCAAACCGAAACAGGAACATACGGTGCTTCAAAAACGGTTAAGGTATCTATTTTTTTATCTGTGTCACCTTTGAAAAAAAATTCTTCCAAACGGGATTTGTCATTTATAAAATCAACAAAATCATCAGTTATTAAAAAAGGCGCGGTATTATATGTTATATAACGACTGCCGTCTTTTGGATAACTATAGTGTTCTGAAAAACAATTTTTTATAGATTCAAATGAATTGCTCTCCAGCATACTGTCAAATGTATCACTGCTAATTTTATAAATTGTGAGTTCATCCGAAGAAAAATCAGTTGTGGTATTTTTCGTAATATTGCTTCCTTTTGGGTTGTTTTTATTTGAAGTTAAAGAAATAAAATTTGCACAGCCTGATAATAATAAAATGCTTGTTATCAAAACAACGGCAATTTTTGTTGTTACATTCTGATTTTTGCTGTTCATATTGTATTCTCCTGATAAATTACCTTTTAAATTTTTTAATAAAATCTGTTTGGAATTTAATTGTTGAGAAAAAATGTTTGTTTTTATCATTATTATTCTAAAACAAATTTTGATGTTTTTCAATTTTTTTGCAAAATTGTGCTATAAAACTGCAAAATTATTTAAAATATGTGAAAATATTTTAAATAACCGCCCCGAATCTTTTGGCTCGGGGCGGTTTGTGCGGATATGAGAATTAAAAACGCTTATGTTCCCCACGGTACATCGGTATCGGGTTCGCTTGTTGTGATAACATCAACTGTTTTGAATTCTTCAATTTCCACGATTGGTTTTGCGTATTCTTCTTTCATTTTTACACCTCCGTGCTTAATAAATCTCTTATGCTGTTTTTTATTGATTCATCTATTTCATTGTCTGCCAAAACGGCATTCGCCACTTGTATAAAACTTCGTGTCTTTATTTCCGAATAAAAATATTCTCCTCCGATT
>CANRMJ010000123.1 GCA_947631705.1 uncultured Clostridia bacterium | reverse complement strand
TCTGTTAACAGCTTAGCAACGTTTTCGGTTGAGAAGTCTATATCTGTCTTTCCGAGGAGCTGTGTAAGATTGAGTGAATCGTTGATCTTTACTCCTTCAACAGCACCGTAAAGACCTGTTGCAATCGATGAGATTATATCGTCTTTGTAAATCAGTCCGCCTACAAGATTCTGAAGATCTGCCAAACCGGTGATAAGTCCGTCGAGCATCGGTCCGAGAACTGTGAGGAAGTCAAGCTCAACCGTTGTGGGATATGTGAATTCGTAGCTCTTGTAGATGAATTCTCTGTAATCAAAGAACGCGTTTTGCGGATTCTGATTAAGGAGATAGAACACTGCCTGTACTATCTGATCCTTATGAGCCATTCCGAGCTGTGTGAATACGCTTGAAAGTATGCTTACTATTGTCTTGTTCTTTGCAACCGCGTCTATTGAGCAGATGAGCTTTTGAATCTCTTTTGAATTCGTGATCAGCGCGTCTGCGATGTAGCGCAGAACTGCAACAAGCGTTTCGCCCTGGTTCGCGATTATTCTTATTCCGTTGCGTCCGCCGTTATTTGTTCTTCCGGCGCTGATATAACTCGTCTGTGTTCCGTGGCTTGCAAGTGTTTCCCATTTGAATGCGGGAAGAGTGATATTGTATTTCTTCAGCAGTGAATTTACAAGCGGGATAACGATATCCTTAACGTTAAGCGTTGTAAGGTCGTTGAGGTTAACCTTTACGTTTGTGCCGAGCAAACCGCTGAGCAGAGCGTTGAGATCTTTTCCGTCCGCCGCGATCTTAACGATTTCGTTTACAAGACGGTTGAAATCAAGTCCGTTGTCGCTCAGAGCTCCTACGAGCACCTCCGTAACAGGTGAAAGAAGATTGCTTACGGCTCTCTCAAGTCCGTTGTTGGCAATGAAGTACGCAACATTCGGAAGAGCTGCCGAAATTGTGTCGAACGGAGCGTCGAGAACGTCGTTTACAAATCCGAAGAGCGGATTAAGTACGTCTAAAACAACGTTGTCCTTTGCTTTCTTGTAATCGTTAAGATACTGGCTGTATGTCTTAACGTTATCAATCATAAGCGCCTCAAAGATCGGGATGATTGCGCTTTCGTAGCCGTTTGAACCGTATATTCCGGCTTCGCCCACGCTGTTAAGTACATCAAGAACATTAACCTGGATCCTGTTGTGCTGCGCGTCTTTTGCCTTTGTGTTTGTAAGATAGATATTCAGCACGCCGTCAATAAGCGTGATGCTGTATCTGATGCTTGCTTCTTTATCGTTATTGTTGTTAAAGCCTATCTCAAGGTCTTTAAGAACTCCCTTGATTGTGGATATCAACTCAAGGTCGCCGCCCGCGAGAAGCACTCCGAGAACATCGTTTACAGGTCTGCAAAGTGCCGCGAGACCGTTTATGAATCCCTGCTGTGCCTTTGCGGAGCCGTCTGTAAAGCCCCAATTGATTGTTTTTACGTCGTTCCAGCTTGCGCATTTTCTAAGTGTGCCTGCCGCTGACGAATAAGTCTTTCCGTAGCTGCCGTCCATAAGGTAATCGGCAAACTGAGCGGGTGTAAAGCTGAACTTGCCTTTTGCGGCTTTTTCAATTCCTCCGTAAACGCCCTTTGCTATCTTTGTGAGCAATTCATTCTTGTAAAGAAGTCCCGATACAAGCTCGTTAAGACTTCCTTGGTCAAGAACGTTGAGGCTTTGAAGGAGCGGGAATACGTTTGCCACAAGATTGTCAAGCGCGTCAACCGCGTCGTCCGCCTCACTTCTTGTGATTCCCGCGGGATATGCAAACGTGTCTGCCGCTTTGCTCACGTATTCGTTAAACATCCAATAAATCTCTGTGGGATTCTGTGTTATTGCGAGGATGTCGTTTATCATATTGAACACGTCAACAGCGTCAAGCTTTTGCAGCATTTGCAGCAGCGATGTGTACTTGCCAAGGAGCATACTGAGTATCTCATTGCTGAGCACGATATCTATTGCCGCTGTGTAAAGGTAAATTACAATTTCGGAATTTGACGCGTTTGCGAGCTTACTCCAGTTGAGATAGCGCACGATATCCTTTATTACGGGCACTTTCTCTCCCAAAAGCGTTACGAGAAGTGAATTTACAATATCTTTCTCAGGAATCACACTGCCTAATTCGCTGTCGATCGTTGTTTTAAGACCGCGAACGGTTTCAGCGAGTGTGGGAGACAGATTTGATATATCCTTATCAAGAATATCGGCAAGACCGTCAATGTGATTATATACAACAAGCAGTTCTTTTTGTATGATACCGCCTATTACGCTGTCGTCGAGCACCTTGAAGATTCCGCGCAGGAAATTCAGAAGTGTTGATATCGGCGCGTCAAGCAGCTTATTGAGAACAAGCGATACCGTGTTCATAATCTGATAAAGTATTTCTCCGCCTGTTATTCCCTCTGTCTGATTTCCTGTGAATTTTATTCCGCAGGCGTCGCAAACAGAAGAGAATATCGGAACAAGCGCATTCTCGTATAATCCCGTGGAGCCAAACAGCACTCCTATTACCGACGGAATTACTCCGAGCGAGTCGATAAGGTTGTTATAGAACGCGTCTTTATCGCCTGCCTTGAAGTTATATCCGAGGTCGGTCGCGTATTTTGACGTGTTAACATCGTTCCACGATACGAACTTTGTAATATCCTTATCAACAGAATCGTTTGAATGAACCGCAATTGAACTCGGAGAAATGATTCCGCTTATCGCGCTCGGTATAAGTCCGTGCTTATCTCCGGGGAATACGGGCTCAAGAACTTTATTGAGTATCTTTTCGATAAGAACATATGTCTGTGTAACAAGCTTTGAAAGGTTCTTTTCGGAATAAACCTTTTTGGCGTCAACAGGTCCGTTTGAATTGGTGTTGCGGTCGGGAGCGTAGCCTTCGATAAGGCTGTCTGCGTTTATTACATCAACATATTCCATCAGCAGAGCAAGAATTTCATTTGTGAGCTGCTTGCCGAAATGGTTTGTCAGCGATGTTATTACCCCTGAAAGTACCCCGTCCAATTCATCAACCGTGTATCCGTTAAGATATGTGTTTGAAAGAAGAGACGATAAAATTTTATCCAATGAGGCGATTATTTTGTCAACTGCCTCGTTGCTTTCCTTTGTGTTTATTTTCTTGAAATCGGCATTAATCGCGGGAATCTTATCAACGATGCTCTTTATATCAAAAGCATTGCTGTTACCGCCGTTATCGGTTGAAGGAGGATTGCTTGCGGGCGGCTCCTCAC
>CANRMJ010000122.1 GCA_947631705.1 uncultured Clostridia bacterium | reverse complement strand
CGGAGAGCCCGTTTACCAAATTCGGAATACCTTTTTTTATCGGTTCAATCGGCAAAACCTGGCCTATAACGCCCGTTGACGCAACGATAACCTCTTCGGGCTTTATACCAAGCGCCTTTGCGGTAAGAGAGCACATTTCGCTTGCTTTTTTTTCGCCGTCCGCATTGCAGGTGTTTGCATTCTTTGAATTAACTATAACCGCCCTTGATTTTCCGCCGGTTTTTTTCAAATTTTCTTTTGTAACAATAATCGGGGCGCCCTTAACCTTGTTGGTGGTATAAACTGCTGCGGTATTGCAAGGCACTTCGCAGAATATAAGACCAAGATCGTTTTTGTGCTTTAAATCAGGATTTTGGTTATCAATGCTCGGTTTTTTTATGCCGCAGTATATACCGCTTGCTTTAAAGCCCTTTGGAGCGCAAACTCCGCCGTTAATTATCTTCATTTCAATAATTCCTTTCCTAAATTTGTCAGTCGCCGAGGACAAGAGATTTTTTTTCATCTGCTCCTATAATTAGATTCATACACTGAATGGCGGCGCCGGAAGCACCCTTGCCGAGATTATCAAAACGGGAAGTTATAACCATTCTTTCATTATTACCGTTTATCTCGATTTCCATATCATCTCTGCCCGCAAAGTTGTTTGCGCCTATCATATTTTCCGTGTATCCGAGAGGGCGAACTTTAACAAATTCGCTTTTTCCGTAATGCTCGGAAAAAATCTCATAAATATCTTTCATCGAATACTTTTTGTTGAACATATCCGTAAACAGGGGAATGCTTACAACCATGCCGCATTTGTAGTTGCAAATCATCGGAGAAAAAACAGGCGTGCGTTTCAGTCCGCTTATTGCCGTCATCTCTTTCAAATGCTTGTGGTTCTGAGTCAGCGCATACTGGCGCGGCGAGTCAAGCTCAATATCTCTGTTTTTGCTTTCGTATTGTTGAATTCCGCTGTTTCCCGCTCCGCTGTAGCCTGAAACCGCAAAGCATGTAACAGGGTAATCTTTGTTTATAACAGAGTGATGAATAAGCGGAAAAACTATGGAATTAAAACCGCTTGCGTAGCAGCCGGGATTTGCTATGAGTCGGCACTCGGTTATTTTTTTTCTGAATTTATCGGAAAGCTCGGGAAAACCGTATGCCCAAAGCGGGTCGGTGCGGTGGGCGGTTGAGGCGTCTATGATTTTTGTTTTTTTATTTTCGCCGTTCAGCATATCAGCAGCCTCAATAGCGGCAGCGTCGGGCAGGCAGAGAAAAGTAATATCAGATTCATTAATGAATTTTTTGATTTCGCTGTTGTCTTTTCTCTTGTTTTCGTCAATCTCAAGCAATTCTATATCATCGCGTGCCGCCAGCCGATCTCTGATACGAAGTCCCGTTGTTCCCGCTTGTCCGTCAATGAAAACTTTAATCATTTTTTATACATATGCAGCGGAAAGCCGAATTTATTTCCGAATCAGTCTTTGCGCTGTATAATCTCCCGTTTAAATATTTATATTCTTACTTATTATACACTTGCTTTTTTCAATGTCAATAGTAAACAGGAAAAAAGTTATAAATATGCAAGAAATATGTATAAATATACAGTAAAGCTATATAGCTTTACTGCACAATATATGCTTTTCCAACTGTATCACAAAGCGCACTATGCACTTGAAAAGAAAAAGAAATATGTTTAATCTAAAAATTATCTCTGAGCAAAGCGCGTGGGGGTGTAAAAATCACCGAAAATATCATAGTTGCGATTATTGCCATGATAGGCACTTGTTTGGGTTCGTTCGGAGGAATCATTACCTCATCAAAGCTCACAAATTTTCGACTTGAAAAGCTTGAGGCGAAGGTTGATAAACACAATCGTTTTGCCGAAAGGATGCCTTTGATTGAGGAACAAATCAAAGTGATAAATCATAGAATAGAAAACCTTGAAAAATAGGTAGGATAGGAGTGTTTTTATGAAAACAAGACTCAGAAGTCCGATAGTATGGCTGTCGATTCTGGCACAGGTGTGCATAGTAATCACGATGTTTGCGCCCGATGTTGAAAACACGGTAAAAACCATAGGAACGTGTATTATTGAAATACTGACGCTGCTCGGTATTTTTAACAATCCAACTGACTGTAAAAAATTTTAATCGGTACGCGTTAAATTTAAAACGTGTTTACGGCGTCGCTTTTTGTGCGGCAAATATATGATGGCGGCTTGGCTTATATGCCCGCAAAATAATTGCTTTTGCGCTTTTATTGCGGGCGGAAAGGACAGGGAAGATATTGAATCTCAAAGAGTTTTTTAATTCACTGAACGGTAAGTTTATTGACGTAGACGGCGCGGGCAGCAAAACAAATAAAAACCAATGCGTAGATGTTGTTAAATCGTATTGCAATAAGGTGTTCGGAGTGCCTCTTTCTTCAATGCAGGGCTATGGTGACGCTTGGGAGTACTACGATAACTTTTCAAAAAAGTCTGCTATTACTCCGTATTTCACTAAAATTGCCTACTCAAAAGGTATGGCGATAAAAGCGGGGGATATAGTAGTTTGGAAAGCGAGTTTGAATTCAATCGGCGCGGGTCATATCGGTATCGCGTCGGGCGAATACTCGTCATCGTCTTTTGTCAGCTTTGACCAGAATTTCCCATCGGGCAGTCCGTGTAAGTTTGTAACTCATTCTTACAATAAGGTAAACGGTGTTTTAAGACCGAAAGACCAAAGTAAGGTTGAAGGAAACACAAATCAAACAGGAACGGGAAAATTTCCAACTCCCGTTGCATGGAATAACGGTTCTACAAAGGAAAAGGTTTATTCTGAAAATTCCCTTAAAAGCGAAATCGGTTTGCTTTCCGCAAGGGAAAGTGCTAAATGCTACAGCAAGGCGGGCAATTCGTATCTTGTTGTATATGACCTTGACGGCACGGAAAAGCATAAAGCCGGTTTTGTTGAATACTCGGGCGGAGTGAAAAAAGCGCCGCCGGAAAGTAAAACGTGGATTAACGGTTCTACTTCCGAAACGGTTTATGCCGACACCGCAAAGAAAACAAAGGTCGGCAGTCTTAATCCGCGTGAAAGCTGCTACTGCCTCGGCAAAATAGACGGTATGTATCTTGTGCTTTATAAGGTTACGGGCACGTCCGTTCAGAAAGCCGGATTTGTTGTTTATTCCGGCGGGGTGAAATAAAATTGAATATGGCATAAGTTCAGCCCCTCTTTCTCTTGCGAGATTGAGGGGCTTGTTTTGTGCCTGCGATATAAAATGGAAATTAACGCGGAATTATTCTTGTATTGAAATCGTTATTCTGAATTGCTTTTATCAGTCTTTTACTTCGAAATACTAAAT
>CANRMJ010000121.1 GCA_947631705.1 uncultured Clostridia bacterium | reverse complement strand
GCGTGGACGGCATCGGCGCAGTGGTTTGAGAGAACGCTTGACGACAGCGCAAACAAGCGTGTTTCCGTTGCGGAGGCGTTTCTTGCCACAGACGGTATTCTTGATTTGTATATAAATGTAACGAGCGGGCTTGTGGTTTATCCAAAGGTTATTGAGGCGCGTCTTATGAGCGAGCTGCCGTTTATGGCAACTGAAAATATTATGATGAATGCCGTTAAGAAAGGCGGCGACAGGCAGGCTCTTCACGAAAAAATCCGCGTTCATTCAATGGCGGCGGGAGCCGTTGTAAAGGTAGAGGGCGGTAAAAATGATTTGATAGACAGAATTGCCGCAGACCCGGCGTTTATGATGACAAAAGAGGAAATAGAAAAGGTTATGAAACCCGAAAACTTCGTCGGCAGAGCGCCGGAACAGACCGCCGATTTCCTTGAGGAAACGGTTAAGCCCATTCTTGATGCAAATAAAGATTTGCTCGGAATAAACGTTCAAATTAACGTATAAAAACCAACATCTTTAAGCAACGAATAGCAGAACCTATTTTGTTCGACTCTCCGTTGCTTAACCAATTATAACAAAAACGAAAGCCGCTTGAACTTCTGCTCAAGCGGCTATAATGTTTATTTGTTATTGTGATATTTGCACTTTTGTAGTCAGCTTGTCATCACTGAACGATAACAGTTCACTTATTTCAACTTCAAGATCCGTTGTTGTGTCTCTTAAAACATATGCTTTTTTAACGTCTTTTGTGATGCCGGGTTTTATATCAACGTCAACAAAACTGTCCGTTTCTTCTTCGTCAAGAATTGCAACCTCAAGCCCGACGCCGTCCTGGTAAACATCGTCATTAAGAGCAACGTCAAAACTTATCGGATTGCTGCCGTTGTTTGTAAATTCATATGTGATGAGTATGGCATCCTTGCCTGTCCAATCCTTGCAGAGCTTTGCCTCTTTTACAACGCATTTGTAATCGCCTATTGTGCCGTTTGTGTTATCCGATGAGTTTTCATTCTGATTCGCAACAACATTATTATCCTCTGAATATGATGTATCGTCAGATGAATCGTCTATAGCGCTGTTCAGCATTGCGCCTGATGTTGCGGATACTACTATAACGATAATCATATTGATAATAAAGCTTACCAATGCGCAGATTCCGCAAGCCTTTGCCGTTTTCGGCTTACTGTTCTTTTTAACAAGAAACAGGATTAAACCCACAATGGGAATAAGATACGAAAGTATCGCAAGTCCTATATTCGCCTTTTCCTCTTTGGGCGGCATAGCGCCGTTAAACTGATTATATGGCTGCTGATTTTCCTGCGGTTGTGTATAAAGGTTGTTGTTTTCGTCTGTCATAATTTTAACCTCCTCTGTTCTTTAAATCAATTTTAACACATAAGTATTCAATTTGTCAACATATGTATTCAAATATTTTGTTAAAACAGCATACACTTTAATTAGAAATAACTAAGGAGTTGCTGTTTATGTTTGTACCTACTCTTGATTCTAAAATTGTTGGAGAGGTAATTGCCGAATTCAGAAAGAAAAAGGGCATAAGCCAAGAAGTTTTAAGCGGGCTCGCCGATATAGGGAGAACTCATTTGAGCGCAATTGAAAGGGGAGAACGCAAGCCCACTCTTGAAACGCTTTACAAAATATCAACGGCTATGGATGTTAAAATGAGCGATATTGTTGTTGAAATAGAAAAAAAGCTGTAATTATGAAAACACAGCCGCCCGTATTATTACAGGGCGGCTGTGTTTTTAAGCTTTATCTTTATTTTTTACAAAGGCAAAATGGGTGACCGGCAGGGTCAAGCATTGTTACAAAATGTTCTCCTCCATACTGTGCGGCTGCTTTTACCGCGCCGAGCTTTTCTGCTCTTTCAACCGCCTTTTCAACGTTTTCAACCTGAAAATCAAAGTGCATCTGCTTTTGCTGTCTGCCGTTTTCCTCCGGCCAGACCGGAGGAATATAATCAGACTCTTCAATAAAGAGAAATACAATACCGTTTGAGCTGCGAACGGCAGGTTTTTTATATAATTCACACATTTCCCAGCCGAGCAAATCACCGTAAAACCTTTGCAGTTGTTTTTCATCATTGCAATCAACCATTACGTTTCCTAAAACAACTTCGTCCTTCATAATTTTCCTCCGTTCATTCGTCAAATATAGGCTTTTTAGTATCGCGCTCAAGGGCAGGGATATAAACCCATTTTCCCGTATTTGATATTGTTACGGAATTTATATTTCCGATATGTATATAGCAGTGCGAAAACTGACCGAGGATACAGGCAAAACGTGTTTTGTCCTCGCAATCCTTTGCAATTTCATCAAGCATTTTTTCGTTCAGATTATTCAAATAGGTTACAGTTTTTTCTTTGACTTTTTCAAAGTATTCAAGCAAATCTACGTCGCTTAAGTGCAATGCTCCTGTCTCTGATAACTTCTATCATAATTAATCTCCTTGTGCTTTGATGATAATATTTAAAAGGTTTTTAAGAGTTGTGAAACCATCGGAGAGCTCAAAAAACAGTCCGTCTGTAAAAACCCTGTCGTTCAAATCGAAATTTTTAGCAATATAAAATGTTTTTCTGTTAAGAAAATCGTTCAAAATGCCGCTTGTGATTTGGGGATAACGGTCTTTTTTGTATTTATCGCCGATTATTTTATATCCGTTTGACAAAACGTTTTTTAGTTCTCTTTCAAACGGCGCGGGGTTTTCGGCTATTGCATCTTTAAGAGTCTGAAAGCCCGATGAGGTCTGCTTGTAAATTCTCATACCGTATGAGTAGCCGCTTGCGCTCATATCAAAATAAAGACCCGCAATGTTATCTTTTCTGCTGCTTTGCTTAAAACGCAGATACATATATTCTTTCAGCGGTGTTGAGGGAGAAAAACGCCTGTCCGTATATGGCGTTGAAAGGCAGCGGGAAGGCTTTGTTTCAAGACGGTTGCTTATATCGCACACAACAGGCAGCAAATCACTGTATAATTTGGCAAGCGGTTCTGTTATATATTTTTTATAGGCGGCAATATTTTCAACCTGCTTTTCTGTTGTATTGTTAAATGAAAGCTCAATGAAAAAATTAACAAATTCTGCACGAAAGCCTTTAAAATGCATTTTAATTCACATAGCCTTTCTTCTGGCCGCAAACAGTAATTAAAATCAAGATATTCCTTGCTACGGCCAGACAAGGCGTGATGTGAATTTAGCCATCTCAAAATTATGCCATAGGCAAATTTTGAGGGGTTCGTTTGCGACCGCTCGCAGTGCGAGAAACAGGGAGCAAAAAGAACTGGCAGAGGTCAAAATTTAACATCTAAGTTTTGAACGTTAAATTTTGGGCACCTCAACTGGCTATTATAATCGTATTAGTGTGATTTTTCACACTATATACCTCTATTTTTTATATAAGCATTATACCGCACTTTTTTTAAAATGTAAAGAACAAATGTTTGAAATATTGCTTAAAAAAACAAGCAAAAGAAAATGGCTTTTGCTTGTTTTTTAATATTTACTGCATATGAAATACATCGTTGCCGGAAACAAGACCGATTCCGACAGGTCCTGTCTTTTTGTTTATGCCGCTGTAAAACAAATAGTATTTGCCGTCGGCATAGAGCAGACTGGAACGGTAAATTCCTTTGTTATCCCAATTTTTTGTGTTCCTTCTTGGACTCTGCAACAGACGTGCCTTTGTATAATTTACATTATCGGGCGAATACGAGTAGTAAAGGGACATTACAGTGTGATCGTTTGTTCCTTTTAAAAACGCCGAAATATCCA
>CANRMJ010000120.1 GCA_947631705.1 uncultured Clostridia bacterium | reverse complement strand
ACATCTAAGTTTTGAACGTTAAATTTTGGGCACCTCAACTGGCTATTATAATCGTATTAGTGTGATTTTTCACACTAATCATCCTAATAGTTTTACTAAAACTGCTTTTTGGGCATGGAGCCTGTTTTCAGCCTCATCAAATATTTCTTCGGCGTGCTCCTCAAATACCTTTGCGGTGATTTCCTCCTCCCTGTGGGCAGGCAGGCAATGGAGCACCATGGCGCCTTTGTTTGCTACAGAAATAACATTGTCGTTTATGCAGTAATTTTTGAATACCTTTTCGCGTTCAGCCTTCTCTTCTTCCTGACCCATAGACGCCCAGACGTCAGTGTAAAGAACGTCGGCGTTTTCGGCGCATTTGAGGATATCGCTTGAGCAGGTGAATGTGCCGTTTTCGGCAGCCCATTTCATAATTTCGGGATCGGGCTTGTAGTTGTTAGGGCAGGCAATTGCGCACTCCATACCCATTTTTATCGCGCCCACTATAAGGCTGTTTGCCATATTGTTTCCGTCGCCGATAAAGCAGAACTTTAAACCTTCAAACGTCTTTTTGTGTTCACGGATGGTCATAAGGTCGGCAAGCACCTGGCATGGATGGCAGTAATCTGTAAGACCGTTGATAATCGGAATTGAGCCGTATTTCGCAAAATCTTCAACCTCTTGCTGCTCAAACGTTCTTATCATAATTCCGTCAAGATAGCGTGAAAGAACGCGCGCCGTATCGTTAATCGGCTCGCCGCGTCCTATCTGCAAATCACGGTTGGAGAGAAAAAGAGCCTGACCGCCGAGCTGAAACATTCCTGTTTCAAACGAAACCCTTGTTCTTGTGGAGCTTTTCTGAAAAATCATACCAAGCGTTTTCCCTTTGAGAAGGTGATGCTCAATTCCGTGCTTTGTTTCGTATTTAAGCTGGTCCGCAAGGTTCAGAATATCAAGAATATCGTGTGCGCTTAAATCCTGTAATTTTAATAAATGTTTCATTTTTCTATAACCTCTTTCAGTATGTTTAGTCCTTTGTTAAGCTCTTCGTAGCTTATGTTCAGAGCGGGAAGAAGCCTTATTTTTGTTTTTGCGGTCAGTACCAAAAGACCTTTTTTTAGGCATTCGTTTGCGGCGTCTTTTGCGTCTTTATCGGTTTCGATTCCGAGCATAAGCCCCATTCCGCTGATTGATTTAACACCGTTTACCTGTTTTAAAAATTTCTTTATGTATTCGCTTTTTTCGCAAACGCTTTCAAGAAATTCATCATTAATTCTTTTTACTATGCTTATTGCGCCCGCGGCTGCTATGGGATTGCCTCCGAACGTTGAACCGTGGGAGCCGGGAGTAACTGTGTTTTCAAGCTTTTTACCGAATAAAACCGCTCCCATAGGCAAACCGCCCGCTATTCCTTTTGCGGTGGAAACAATATCGGGTTCAATTCCGAAATTCATATACGAAAAGTATTTTCCCGTTCTTCCGTTTCCCGTTTGAACCTCATCGCAAATCATAAGAATATCTTTTTTAACTGCTATATCGCTGATAGCGTTTATAAAATCGGCGGTAAGATTTAAAACCCCGCCCTCGCCTTGTACACATTCAAACATAATTGCGCACACATCATCGGTAATCATTTCATTAAGAGCATTTGCGTCGTTCGCCGGACAGTATTTAAAGCCCTCTGTGAACGGAGCAAACGAAGTGTGAAATGAATCCTGTCCTGTTGCGGCAAGCGTTGTTATCGTTCTGCCATGAAATGAATTTTTTAAAGTAATAATTGTGCTTCTGCCTTCGCCGTATTTATCAAAGCTGTATTTTCGCGCAAATTTAATTGCTCCCTCGTTTGCCTCGGCTCCGCTGTTTGCAAAGAAAACCTTTTTCATACCTGTTTTTCGGCAGAGGAGCTCGGCAAGTTCGGCGCAGGGCGCCGTGTAATAAAGATTAGATACGTGCTGAAGTTTGTTGAGTTGGCTGATTACGGCGTTTTTCCATTCATCGTCCGATATGCCGAATGAGTTAACCCCTATGCCGGAGCCGAAATCTATATATTCTTTTCCGTTTTCATCGTAAAGCGTTGAGCCCTTTCCTGATTCAAGAGTAACATTGAATCTGCCGTAAGCGGCGGCAACGTATTCTTTGTCAAGTTCTTTAATGTTCATATTTATTGCCTTTCGAGTGAAATTTATTTATCTGCTTCTGAACATAGTTCCCATACCTTCGTCTGTAAGGAGTTCCATAAGAATGGAATGAGGAACTCTGCCGTCTATTATAAACGCTTTTTTAACACCGCGGCGGATAGCATTTGTCATCGAATCTATTTTCGGAATCATTCCTCCTCCGATAACGCCGTCTGCCACAAGTGCCGGCACATCGGAAATATATACTCTGTGAATCAATGAGCTTTCATCGTTTTTATCCCTCAAAAGTCCGGCAACATCTGTCATTGAAACAAGTGTTTCTGCCTTCAGTTCTCCCGCAACGGCGGCGGCAACCGTGTCGGCGTTTATGTTGTAGCAATTTCCGTTTTCATCATATCCGATAGAGGAGATAACGGGAATAAAATTGTTTGCTATTGTTTCAAGAACAACATCCATGTTCATTTCCGTTATTTCGCCCACAAATCCGTGTTTGTTGTCTAACGGGCGGCATTTTATCATTTTGCCGTCCATACCTGAAAGCCCTATGGCGTTTCCGCCGAGATTGCCTATTTGGCAGACTAAATCCTTGTTTATTTTGCCGGCAAGAACCATCTGCACAACATTTGCGGTTTCTTTTGTTGTAACGCGCAGACCGTCTGAAAATTCACTTTCAATCCGCATAGCCGACAGTGTTTTGTTTATTTCCGGCCCGCCGCCGTGAACAAGAACAACGTGAATTCCAACTGTGGATAGAAGCACAAGATCTCTCATAACAGCCTCTTTAAGCTCTTCGTTGATCATAGCGTTGCCGCCATATTTAACAACCACTATCTTTCGTCTGTACGCCTGAATGTGAGGCAGCGCGTGAACTATGATATCGGCTTTCATCGCATTAGTAATATCCATAAGTGTTATACCTCTCGTTAATCTTATAATACAGAAATTTTAGGTTCTGTAATCTCCGTTGATTTTTACATATTCATACGTTAAATCGCATCCCCATGCCGTGGCGGATTCGTTGCCTTGATGGAGATTGATAAGCACCTGTATTTCATCGCTTGAAAGAATTTCCGCCGCCTTTTTTTCGCTGAACTCAACGCATGAGCCGTTTCTGAAAACTTCTATTGTTCCGTATTCGCTTTTTAAATCAACATCTATTATGTTTATATCAAATTCGGCGTCGGTATATCCGATTGCGCAGAGAATTCTGCCGCAGTTTGCGTCTTCTCCGAATAAGGCGCACTTAAAAAGCGTTGAGCCCGCAACCGATTTAGCAATCGCTATGGCAGTTTCTTTACTGGGACAGTTTGTGCAGATACATTCAAGCAGCTTGCTTGCGCCCTCGCCGTCCTTTGCAAGCATTCTTGTGAGATTCATCATCACTTCATAGAGTGCTGATTTAAAAATTTCAAAGCTGCTGTTTTGCACCGTGATTTTATCATTTTCAGCAAGACCGTCTGCCATAACGGAAACCATATCGTTTGTGGATGTGTCGCCGTCAACAGACAGGCAATTATATGTGATTTTAACAATTTCATTTAGTGCCGCTTGCAGCATTTCCGAGGAAATGTCAACATCGGTAGTGATGAAATTCAGAGTGGTTGCCATATTCGGATGTATCATACCCGAACCCTTTGCCATTCCACCGATTTTGCAGGCTTTGCCGTTGAGTTCAAATTCAACGGCGTA
>CANRMJ010000119.1 GCA_947631705.1 uncultured Clostridia bacterium | reverse complement strand
AACACCGGCAACAGTTCTTTCAAGAGCGCAGTCCTCAAGAACAAGCGCGTGGTTCTTAGCCTGGCAGAGAGCCTGGCACCTCTTGCCTGCCGCTGCTGCTTTTTCATATATTTTAAGACCAACGGGAGTTGAGCCTACGAAGGTGATACCTTTAACGTCGGGATGTTCAAGAATCGTGTTGATTTCGTTTCTTGAACAGGTAACAATGTTGATTACGCCGTCGGGAATGCCCGCTTCCTTGTAAATAGCGCCTATTCTCATTGCTGTTCTGGGTGTGAGAGATGCTGCTTTAAGCACCATTGTGTTTCCGCAGGCAACACAAACGGGAGCCATCCAGCCGAAAGGAATCATTGCGGGAAAGTTAACGGGAACTATGCCTGCGAAAACGCCGAGCGGTTCACGGTATTTTACAGTATCAAACCCTGTTGACGCATCCATAAGGCTTTCACCCATCATCAGAGAAGGAGCCTGCGTCGCAAGCTCTGTACCCTCAAGCGCCTTGCCCACATCGCCTTCCGCTTCAGACCATGTTTTGCCGTTTTCCTCGCAAACAAGCATCGTTAACTCATCGTTGTGCTTTATGAGAAGCTCACGAACCTTAAAAAGTATTTGCACTCTTTTTCTTGCAGGCGTGTTTCTCCATGCGGGATATGCGGCCTTTGCCGCCGCTATTGCCTCAAGCACCTCGTCGTTTGTGCAGCAGGGCGCCTGTCCTGTGATTTCGCCTGTGGACGGATTGTGCAAGTCATACCATATGTCTGCCTTTGAATCCTTAAATTCACCATTTACAAAATATTTCAGTTTCTCCATAAATGTACCTCGCTTATCAAAAATAATACATTACATATTTTAGCATTATGCTCCGTCAAATTCAATAGTAATATTCAGATTTAATTCACCCGATTTCAAATAAATCATAGGATAATCAGAGGTGTAATTATGACTCTTGCAGATATGAAAGAAAATGATTGCGGAATCATTTTATATATAAACAGCGATTGCCGAATAAAACGGCGGCTTTTTGATATGGGATTCGTAAAAGGAAATGAAATAAGCTGCGTTCGCAGAAATCCTATGGGGTCACCCATTGCATTCAGTGTTGAGGGCTCTGTTGTTGCAATCAGAAAGCCCGATGCGGAAAAGGTTGGAGTGGTTTTATGAAAACGGTTAGAAAAATTGCTCTTGCGGGCAATCCGAATGTGGGCAAAAGCACGGTATTTAATGAGCTCACGGGCAGTAATCAGCATACGGGAAATTGGACAGGAAAAACTGTTGAGCTGGCGTGCGATAATTTTTACTACAAATTCAACAATTATGAGTTGTACGATTTGCCCGGAACATACAGTCTTGCTATTTCATCAAAGGAAGAAGAGGTGTCAAGGGATTTTATAGAATCCCTTGATTATGAATGCCTCGTGTGCGTTATAGATGCAACAAATCTTGAGAGAAATCTGAATCTTGTTTTGCAGATTTCAGAGGTTACAGACAGAATTGTTGTTTTATTAAATCTGTGCGACGAGGCAAAAAAGCGAAATATCAGCATAGACCGTGAGGAGCTTTCACGCCAGCTCGGGCTCCCTGTTGTTGAGGCAACCGCAAGGAGCGGAAAAGGTATAAACGAGCTTTTGGAAAACATTCATCTTATTGTTACGGGTATGTTGACGCCCGAACCGAAAAGGCATACATATTCAAGTCCGATTGAACAGGCGCTACGTGTTCTTGAAAGTGTCGGAATAGAGAGATATAGGGCAATAAGAATTCTTGAAAACGGTGAGGAGCCGGAGGGGCTCAAACAGAAAAATGCATATATCCGAGCGTGTAATATTCTTGAGCGGTTTAATCTTGACGGAGATAATTTTGTAGAGAGTATCACACTTTCGATATTCCAGCAGTCGCGGAAAATATCAAAAGCCGTTGTAAAGCAAATGCCCTCAAAAAAAGAAAACAGAGAGAAAAAGCTTGATAAAATTCTTATGGGAAAATTCACTTCTGTTTTATCTATGCTTGTGATTTTCGGAATAGTTTTGTGGATAACTGTTGCCGGTTCAAATTATCCATCGGATTTTCTTAGAAATATTTTTGATAATTTTGAAAATTGGCTTGCGGGAGCAATGGCGTCTGTTAATATTCCCGATTGGTTAATAAGCGTTTTTGTTAACGGAATATTAAGAGTGCTTTTGTGGGTGGTTGCCGTTATGCTGCCGCCAATGGCAATATTTTTCCCGCTATTTGCTATACTTGAAGATTTCGGACTCCTGCCGCGAATAGCATTTAATCTTGATCCGTATTTCAAATCCTGCGGAGCGTGCGGCAAGCAGGCGCTAACAACCTGCATGGGTTACGGATGTAATGCCGTTGGTGTTACCGGCGCAAGAATTATTGATTCACCGCGTGAAAGACTTATTGCAATAATTACCAATTCGTTATCTCCCTGTAACGGCAGATTTCCTCCGCCAATATTATGGCAACTCCGATGGCTGAAAAAAATAAAAACTTCGTCAAAGTAACCATAAATCCAAATGTTAATTTGTATAATCCTGCCAAAATCAAAAATTTCAGAAAAAGGCACAATTAACGAGAACCGAACTTTCAAACTTAACAGGCATCTCAATAAATGCTTTGCAATTATGGGAACTCGAACAAGCTAAACCGCATTATAAGTGCTGGAGAAAATTATTGCTGTTTATGAGAGAATATGATAATAGCAATTACTGAAGATGTAGTTATAATAAGAATAAATAAATTACATATTCATAAAATAATTTTATGATTTGTATTGCAAATTGGGGAACAAAATTGTATAATTCATTTACAAATGTTCCCCAAGGAGAGACTTATGAACAATAATTTTGATGAAATACAAGAGCTGTTGAGTGAAAAAGCTGATTTTCAGGCTCGATTAAATCTTCTCGCATATGATGGAACCCCTGAAATAAAAGACAGAAACGGTAATAAATATTTGTATGTAAGAAAAAGAGCAGGCAGCAGAGTGACATCAACTTATGTAGATGTGTATTCAGAAGAACTTCATCAGGTACTTTTACGAAGTAACAGAGAAGCAAGAGAACTTCGAAAAAACATCCGCCGCATTGATAAACAATTGGCGGAACTCGGCTTTGCATCAAGTGAATTATCAAACAGAGTGATACTCAATTTAGATTTTGCAAGATCTAATATGAAAGCAAATATATACTCACAGGCTGTTTTGGAAGGTGTTGCAACAACCTTTCCTCAAACAGAAGAAATTATTGATAACGGCAAGGTTAATGGTGTAAAGGCTTCTGATGTTCAAAAAATCCTTAACCTTAAACACGCTTGGGAGTTTATTCTTGACAATGATGTAATTCAATGTGAAAGCAACTATCATATTCTTTGTCATATTGCAAAGCTTGTAAATGAAGGATTCTATAGTGATGGTGGTCGTATCAGAGGTGTTCCTGTAACAATAGGAGGAACGAGTTATGTTCCACCATTACCAATTGAAACTGTAGTTATGGAGCATATTGATGAAATTATCAATAGGGAAGACGATTACATTAATAATGCAATCAATCTGTGCTTATATACAATGAAAACACAGATTTTCAATGACGGAAATAAAAGAGCAGCGGTTATTTTTGCGAACCACTATTTAATTTCAAAGGGTGAAGGTTTTATTGCCATTCCTGAAAATGATGTACCGGAGTTCAAAAAACTTCTTGTATCTTATTATGAGGATAAGGATAATGGCGAAATAATCGAATTTATGAAGTCAAAGTGTTGGGAAAACTTTTAAAAAGACTTTTTCAAATATTGTGTAAACCTCTTGAAAGGTGTAGAATAGAAACAACTTTCAGGAGGAAATTTTTATGCCA
>CANRMJ010000118.1 GCA_947631705.1 uncultured Clostridia bacterium | reverse complement strand
TTTTTGTATCGGCGTCTGAAACAAATATAAAAATAAATGACAGCAACCGCAAGGCATATAAACGATATAATTCCGGTGTTTTTAAAAAAGTCGCCGAAGGTGTAACCGAGAGAAGTGCCTATTATGATATTCGGAGGGTCGCCGCACATCGTTGCCGAGCCGCCTAAATTAGCACAGAAAATTTCGGAAACGATCATCGGAACAGGGTCGAATTCAAGTATTTTTGAAAGCTCCGCCGTTACTGCCGCAAGGAAGAGAACAACCGTAATGCTGTCTATAAACATAGAAAGCGCGGCGCTCATCAGCATAAAGGTAATAAGAATAAATACCGTTTTATATTTTACAAGCTTTGCGATTCCAAGGCATATCCAGCGGAAAAAACCGGCTCTGCCCATGCCTTCAACCATAATCATCATGCCTGTTATAAAAACAATTGTTTCCCAGTTGATGCCGACTGCCGTTTCCGTTTCTCCGTTTGAATACCAAAATCCCGGAGATATAAATTCTTTAAAGTTAAGAGTTTCAATAACAGCGTGCGGGCTGTGCATACAAATCAGAAACACAACCGCAATCATAAGCACTGCGGCGATTGTAGTGGTAATATGCCGCTCAAATTTTTCCCACACAATCATAACAAACATTGCCACAAAAATTACTGCAGCCAAAATTTGGCTTACCATCTGATATCCTCCTGAGCAGGTCTGATTTTGCCGCACCGCAGCAAAGAAAAACCCGCTTTTTTCAAGCATAACAATTCATTATGCTTAAATTACATTTTCATTATATTCAGAAATCTCAATCGGGTAGCTTGTTCCGAAAATAGAAAAATACACATAAAAATACCCACAGCTTAAATTTTATAAACAAAACTGTGAGTAATGGTCGAGGTGACCGAAGCCACTAAATCGGCAACACCTAAAATTCCTTGATATTAAGCGGAAAATCGAGGTTGAATATTTTGATAAAATTCAAATCTACCCCTTGTAGTACCCCACAATGTTTATAAAATGCTAATTTATAAAAAATCCATGTGATTTTCAACTAACATATTTTATAATAATGCAATAAAAAAAGCAACATAATTGTTGCTTTTTGTTATTATATTAGCTTGCTTTTTCTAATTTGCTGATATAACTATCTAATTTCATAATTGAATCATTGTGCATGCTATTAAATACATCTGCGTATGTATCAAGGGTAATATGAATATCTGTGTGTCCCAACCAATTTTTTAGTACAACAGGGGGAATATCAGCCTCTATACAGCGTGTTGCAAATGTATGTCTCAAGGCGTGTTGACCTCGTAAATCAATATTACATTTTTCGCAAGCTCTTTGAAAGAAACAATTTACTTGTGAAGTATTTATGATTTTATTGTTAATATTATCATAAAATAACAAACCATATGGATTTTCTGTCGCTTGTTCTAATGCTTTTTCTAAAATGCTCTTTAAACTTTCCATTATTGGTATATCTCTGATACCTGCATAAGTTTTAGTGCCGTCTTTTATAAAAGTTCTGTAATTTTTACCCCTTGAAACCGTTGACCTAACTTTTATTATGCCTTTTTCCAAATCAATATTTTCAGGTTTAAGTGCATTTACTTCTCCCATTCTCATACCGCTGTAAAGCGATATGAGTAATTGCAGGGTATATACATTTCTTCCTTGAGGGGCAATATAGTTTTCTAAATAATCAACAAGTCGTTGCTGTTCACTTTTTGTTAAAGCTAATACTTTTTTATCCTTTTTATTAGATTTGGGACATTTAAGGCTGCTTGACTGCATTATATCTTTTTCAATTATTCCCTTATTAAGAGCCTCTTTAAAAGCTAAACGAATCATACGATATATTTTTACAATCGTGCTGTTTGAGTAATCTGTAATTGAACGAAGATATAAATCGATGTGTACTTCTGTTAAATCTGCTATTGGTATTTTTCCGATAGCGCTTTTTTCAATTATTGAAACCGTATACATATTTCTTTCATAACCTTGTTCGTGAACATAGTTTTTATCCAAGTCCATTTTGCATTTTTCTTTTACAATTTCAGGTATAGTTGCCTCCGCATCAATTCCGGATTTTTTCTTCTCTAAGGATGCAAGGAATTTTTCTGCTTTCTCAATGCAGACTACATCACTTTGTCCATAAAATGATTTTCTTTTAGAAATACCATATTCATCATGGTAAACAATGCGGTATTCAAATGTACCATTTGAGCGCTTTCTGAAAGTTCCGTTACCTTTTTCATTTTTCTTTTGCTTCTTTTTATTAGACATAATATAAACTCCTTTACTTCCAAAATCCGTCATTCTCTTTAATATGTTTATTGGAAAAGTAATTTATTAAAGCGTGAGCCTCAACTACTTTTGTTCTTCCAAAATCAGATGAAGGAAATTTTGGATCATTAAATAATTTTTGCACTGTATTCTCACTCCAACCCAGCATTTTAGTGAGTTCTGCGATAGTATAGAATTTGACCTCACTTGATATATATAACTGTTTATAGCCGCTGTTTATATTCATATTTACCTCCTTCGCCTTAACTTTATATCAAACTTAAAGAATTGTTAATTATGCGATTATTAAATTTGCATACTTGACATTATTAATCTCTAATTTCTTGTTTTCATTCATTTTATTATCCCAAGTCTAAACTGATGCAAACGGCTCTATTAACTTGTTTCATATGTTCATCGCTTAAATGTCCTATATATAAATCTAAGCGCTTTTTATCAATCGTTCGTAACTGTTCCAATAAAATTATTGATGGCGTTTCAAGTCCGCTTTCAGTGTTCACAAAATAATGCGTTGGTAATTTTGCCTTTACGCCTACCCGACTTGTAATTGATGCAATAATTACTGTGGGGCTGTGTTTGTTACCAACATTGTTTTGAATAATAAGTACAGGTCTGTAACCACTTTGTTCAGAGCCTATACCTATGCCTAAGTCGGCATAGTACATATCTCCTCTTAAATAATCTTTCATAATTAAACCTCCTTGATAGGCATTGCCTATGTAAGAGTCAATCAGTAAAACTTTTTATTAGTTGAGTTCTCACAGAGAATATTAATCTTGTTTTACTGATTGACTGATATATGAAAGCAATTTAATTTGTCCTCAACACCCCAAATTGCAAATAAAGGAATCATCAAACGACTGACTGCTAATCAGTTCCACAGGAATTTCACCTCTCCGATTCTTCCGAGCTACCCCCATTGCCTGCGACGGTTTTATCACGCTCGGACTGTGGCTGGGCAGGAGTATCATTGTTCCTACTGCCTGTCATCGCCGTATCAGTAGCAATTTGATACTCTTAATAATCATTTTTCGCTCGGCATTAAATAAGCGTCGTGGCGTGATTATCAAATTGGCTTATGCACTTGCATAGCAATAGGAATGTATTTGATGAATGACTTATTCGGTTGTATGAAAGTAAGTCCTTTCATAAACTTCAACTTGTTGGGAGTGTTTTGTTGGGGTATTATTCAAAGTTTTTTAAAAATTTTTTTCTTGCCATTTTGACTGATTCAAAAATTGTTTTTACATTTTTTCCTTCTTCTTCAGCAATTTGTCTGTATGTAAGGTGTTCTGAATAATACTTTAGAAATCTTCTTTTCGGCGTGGCGGACAGTGTAGATAATGCCATTTCAATCTTAGTTTTCAATTCGGCATTGTTTAGTATTTCGGCAATAGAATCAGTTTCATATCTCAGCAGAGTATCTGATTCAATTCTCTTAGACTGCCTGATTTCCCGCATTTGATGCTTAGATTCATTTCGGTTATATAACTTGTTGATTTCTAAATACTGCTGCCATTCATCAGTATTAAAAACCTTATTAAAATTCGTTTTTAATTCAGGTAATATTGAAAACAGCTTATTCTTTTCAATATTACTTACAAAAATTAAAATCGAATTATCCGCCATTTTATATTCTTTTGAAATGTCATATATTTCACATATCTTTTTCATTTTTTAACCTCCAAATTTTGAATTGTCCTGGTTTCAAAATTCGGAGATTATGGATATTTTGCTATATAGGGTTGCCAAAAAGAAATAGTTATAT
>CANRMJ010000117.1 GCA_947631705.1 uncultured Clostridia bacterium | reverse complement strand
AAAATTGACTGCAAGCCTACCTCTTCGGCAGACTTGCAGTCATCTTTTTTTCGGCTGTTTTTTTTACAGCCCCTTTTCTTTTTATTCCAATATCAACTGAGAACCTTGAAATCAACTTTGCCGATTTTCGTTCTCGGAAGTTCGTTAATAAATACAATCTCACGCGGAACAGACCACTTTGAAAGATTCTGCTCGCCAAACGCCCTTATCTTCGCGGTAAGCTCCGATTCGTCTACATCGGAAAACTTTTTGTTTTTAACAACAAAGAGTTTCAGCATAGTTTTGCCGCCGTCTTCCTTACCGATAACACAGCAATCGTAAATTTCCGCCATAGAGCGGTAGGACTCCTCAATAAATGACGGATATACGAGATAACCGCTTATCTTGTAAACTCTCTTTAAACGCTGGCGGTAATAGATATCGCCCTTTTCATCAATAAAGCACATATCGCCGGTATGCAGCCACACTCTGCCGTCCTCGTGCTCAACAAGCATTTTGCTCGTTTCCTCGGGATCGTTCCAATATCCCTGCATAAGAGTGGGACCGTAAACGCAGAGCTCGCCGTCCTCACCCTCACATCTTTCCGTTGTGCCCGGCTTAACCGTCATTGTTTCGATATTGTAACACGGAACGCCTATGCAGCCCTGCGGAGCTTCCCGGCGCGGGTCGGTAAACGTGCAAACGGTTACGCACTCTGTAAGACCGTAGCCCGAAACGAAATGAACGTGCGCGCCGTTATCTTTGAGCAATCTATCCATTTTTTCGGTAAGCGAATACGGAACAACATCGCCGCCCGAGCCGATAAGTTTCATGGAGCTCATATCAATTCCCTTGAGATAGCCCGCGGCGTAAACCTTTTCAAAGAAATCGGGTACTCCGAAAATATAGTTGAGATGATATTTTTTAATTGCAGACGAGCACATTTTTGCATCAAATGTGGGGAATAGCGCTTGCGGCATACCCACGCACATTGAAACGTGCATACAAAGAGCAAAGCCAAAGCCGTGGAACACGGGAAGAGCTGTGAGCATACCGTCGCTGTTCGGGTCTATCTGCATATTCAGCACCGTGGTAACAACATCAACAAGCTGATATGAAAGATTGTTGATCGCCTCTGAGGAGAGCATAACTCCTTTGGGATTACCCGTTGTGCCGCCCGTCATCATTATAGCCGCGGTTGCAAGCGGGTCTGTTGCGGTTTCGGGCACACCGTTATCCTTTATATAGGATTCGCCCTCTTTGATAAAATCGCTCCATTCAATCATCTTTTTAACATTCTCTGCCGGAGCGGTTTTGCCCTTGATTTTCTTTTTATAAAGCAGATTCGCAATGGCGCCGTAGGGCGACCTCGGAAAATAAGTAGCCGTTTTGCACTTGATAAGCGTTAAATCGGGGTTATTTGTAAATGCTTTCTCGGACACATCAAAACAAAAAGCGTATTTTGCGCCCACGAGATTGATTGTGTAATCAGCCTCGCTCTTAACCGAAAGCGGATGAAGCATAGACGCAATGGCGCCGATTTTATTGACAGCGTAAATTGCAACGATACACTGCGGCATATTAGGAAGGCAGATAACAACTCTGTCGCCCTTTTGCACTCCGTTCGCAACAAGCGCCGCCGCGCACTTATCAACCAGTTCGGCAGTCTGTTTCCAGTTTAAAACACTGTTGTAATAATAAAGGCAGGGATTTTCCCCTCTCTCTGCCGCCGATTTTTCAAACTGCTGAAACATAGTTGTTCTGACATCATATTTCGTTTTGTATTCAATCATAGATGTATCCTCATTTTTCTACAGTATTATTGAACATAATACCATACAATTTATGACGTTTCAATCATATTGAATAAATATTTACCTTTTGTTTATTTTTAGAATAAAAGCATTTCTCCCCGTTCTTTTGCGTTTGCCGTTTACGGTCGTCGTTTTGAATAAGAAAAACCGCCTGATTCGATGTTCAAGCGGCGTTATCAATATACATATTTATTTTTAATTATACAGATTATTTCGCGTGGTTCGGATTTTTTTATTGAATATCCGAATTTTACCAACCGAGGCGTTTTATCGTTATGGAGCAGCTGCCAACTCCCTTTTTATAGCACGCGGAGTGTCCTTCAGGTGTAAAAATATCAATTCGACCCGTTTTGGAAAGACCGCTGCCGCCTCTGTCCACAACAGTGTATTCTGTTCCGTTAACGTCTATCACGGAGCCAAGCGGAAGCCAGTTGCACGCAACATAATAAGGATTTTCCATACCGTTTGAAATTCTTTTGCCTGAGGTTGTTACCCCTCTTGAATTTCCGTTGCAGGCAGCGCAGGCGCAGTAATGGGAATATCTGCCGTTTATAACCTGCCCCACATAAAATCCGTTGTAGCTTTCCACGCCGTTCGGCGCAAATTCAGTGGGTTTTGTGCCGACCTTCAGCACCTCTGTTACGGGTTTCTTTGTAACAGTTGAAGAAATTTCTTTTCTTTCAACTTCCTGCCCGTTTACATATTTAACACTGTAGGTAATTGATTTTTCGCCGTTTTCGCCCTTTGTAAGTGTTTCCGTAATTCCCCTTTCGATTTTGGGGTCATTGTTTTTTACTGTGTCATAAGGAATTTTTTCGGATTCGTTTACGGTTTTCGTTTCGACCCTGTAAACCTCAATCTCCATTCCGTCGGTGACGGAGGCATCGGCTGACGGCTCGGTATAATCGTTCTCTCCGAGGGAAATTCCCGCGAGCTCCAGCATATTTTTAACGGTTCCGCCGATGGCGCTTATTTTTACCGATTCGCCGTCTGCGCTGATAGTAACAATTTTCGGTGAAACCACCGTAATTACCATACCGTTTTCAACAGCCGCGGTTCCGTCATAATCCACAATGCAGTTTTCGGTGTTGATTCCCGCCTCCGCTAATGCCTGAGAAACCGTATCGCCGTAAACGTCGAAAGATTTAATTAAATCATTTAATTTAACGTTAATTGTGTTTAATCTGTCTATAACAATCGTTCCGCCCTCGCCCGCAATAAAATCGGTGATCACGAGCCTGTCGTTTGAACCGAGTGTTATGTTTGCCTTGTTGAGAATTTCAAATGGTTCCGTTTCGTCTGTTGTAATTGTGTATTCATAGCCGTTGTCGTTAACAACAACATTGTATTCACGGGCAACCCCCGCAAACGCGTTAGCTGTAAAAATGAACACGATAAGAATAAACGCAATTACCGTTGCAAGCGCGGCGCGTGAAATGTGCCTTACCGATGCAACGCTTGATTCGTTAATCATCTTTATCTCCTTTTTTGTATGAAACAATATTGGTTTGCCGTTTTCTGAACAGGGCTGAAACAACCTGTCAAACAGAAGCATAATATTCTGTCTTCAAGCAACGGGAAGTCGAACAAAATAGGTTCGGCGCTCCGTTACCTACCTTTAGTGTTACCAAACATTTGGCATTATAGGAATTTTTGCATAATGTGTCAATCTTTTAAAAATTCAAATTTTGTGCACTTTTCACAAAAAACGTTTTTGCAATTGAAGAAAAATTCCCGTGATTATCAAGATGTTGTGTTATATTCGCTTTCGCAATTCAAATCGTTAAAGCGTTTTTTTGTTAAAACTTTAAAATTTTGGCAATTTGAAAACAAGAGTTGTAACTTTTTTGTAATATGTTGAAACAAAATCCCAATATATTGTGTTTATTTTGTAACTTTTTAAAAAACATCACAATATACAGATTTATATATTCTTAATATCTTTTTTGCCGAAAAGCGCTGTTTTTTTAACCAGTTATATTTTAAGCGACTGAATAGTATATTTTATAATATATAATTTATATATATTAAAAACATATTAATATAGCATAATTCCGTTATTCGACATCTTTTTGCATTGACATAGGACATTCCTTAATATATAATATGATAGCAAAAAGAATAAGCCCCAATAGTTCAACGGATAGAATAAGTCCCTCCTAAGTGCTGGGACGTCCCGCGGACTACGGGAAAAAGTCCGTGTAACAAAAGTTCATATGCCCACGTAGCTCAGTAGGATAGAGCGACCGCCTCCTAAGAATATGTTATAACGACCGCCTTTCGGGCAAAGGCGATTGACATTGAGTAAGT
>CANRMJ010000116.1 GCA_947631705.1 uncultured Clostridia bacterium | reverse complement strand
CACATAACCGAATTCCTCACCGGCAACTGTTAAAATCATATCGTTTTGATTTTCAGGCACGCTGTTTGTAAGGCTCTGGGTCATTTGCCCTTTTAGAAAACCTTGCCCGAAAAGACCTCCGCTGCCGAGAGCTATTTTTCCGTTTACCTGCTGGTAAATAACATCGGCATATTCCTCAGGGTAAAAAAGAGCTTCAATTCTGCTGCGCTGCAATCCGTTTATAATTCCCGTGCGCCACGCAACTGCAAATGAAACAATAATCGCGCATATACCGGCAATGAAATATCCAATATTGATTCTTGCCATAAAAAGCATTCCGATAAACATTATCAGAAAAATCAGAGCTGAGCCCGCGTCGCCTGTGATTACAACAAGAATAACGGGTATTGCACCGTGAATTACAAGTGGAATTATAGTTTTCAATTTGTTTATGTGTTCCTTTACCAAATCTATATGATATGAAAAGGATATGATAAAGCCTACCTTTAAAAATTCAGACGGCTGTATCGTAACAAATCCAAAATCAAGCCAACTGCGTGCGTCAGGTCTTGAGCTTGGTCCTGTCCCGAAGAAAAACGTTATAATCATCAGCAAAACGCAGCCTGCCGCTATTACAGGCCAAAGCTTACTTATTGCCTCATAGTTGATTACCGAAAGCACAAATGCCGCGGCTATTCCTATGGCAACGGTTATAAGCATTGTTTTGAATTCGGAAGAAAACAGTTCTCCGCTGCTGAGCTTTGCATACGTTGCGCTGTAAACAAGAATAAGTCCGTAAGCGGAGCAAATTATTGCCGTTAACACAGAAGTAAAATCAAGTCCGCCGAAAAAGTCTCCGAGAGTAGTTTTTTTTCTGATTTTATCCACGCTCCGCCTCCTCATTCGCAAGATAATAATATTATATTATTACAGCGTTCCTTTTTCAAGGCGAAAATTATTAACAGTTGAAATATTATAATAATATGGTATAATCTTCTATGAAAAAAGATTAACGCAAAGGGTTGAATAAGAATAATGTTAAGCGATATTGAAATAGCCCAGCAGGCTAAGATGAAAAAAATAAGTGAAATTGCAAATTCCATCGGGATTAAAGACGAAGAAATAGAACCTTACGGTCATTATAAGGCTAAAATATCCGATGAGCTTATTGAAAGGGTAAAGGATAATAAAAACGGCAAGCTCATTCTTGTAACAGCCGTTAATCCCACTCCCGCGGGCGAAGGTAAAACAACGGTCAGCATAGGTCTTGCGCAGGCACTTGCAAAAATAGGGAAAAAATCAATTGCCGCGCTCAGAGAACCGTCGCTCGGTCCTGTTTTCGGTATAAAGGGCGGCGCTGCGGGCGGCGGCTACAGTCAGGTTGTGCCGATGGAGGATATCAATCTCCATTTTACCGGTGATATGCACGCTATAACAAGCGCAAATAATCTTATGTGCGCTATTCTTGATAATCATATACAACAGGGCAACGAACTCGGAATAGATCCCCGCAGAGTGCTTATTAAGCGTTGCCTTGATATGAACGACCGCGCACTGCGAAATATCGTTTGTTCTCTTGGCGGAAAGCTCAACGGCGTGCCGAGAGAAGATCATTTCATTATCACGGTTGCGTCTGAGGTTATGGCGATTCTTTGCCTTTCGGAGGATTTGTTTGATTTAAAGAATAGGCTTGGAAATATACTTGTTGCATATACATACGATAATAAGCCGATTTATTGCAAGGATATCAAAGCTAACGGCGCTATGACTGTTCTTCTTAAAGATGCCCTTAAACCAAACCTTGTGCAGACGCTTGAAAACACGCCGGCAATTATGCACGGAGGACCTTTTGCGAATATAGCACACGGCTGCAATTCCGTGAGAGCAACGAAAACAGCGTTAAAACTTGCTGATTACTGTGTTACCGAAGCCGGATTCGGTTCTGATTTGGGCGCGGAAAAATTTCTTGATATCAAATGCCGTCTTGCGAATTTAAAGCCTGATTGCATTGTTCTTGTTTCAACTGTTCGCTCAATGAAATATAACGGCGGAGTCGCGAAGGATAAACTTACCGAAGAAAATATTGAGGCTCTTAAAAAAGGCTCTGTTAATCTTGGTGCGCATATTGAAAATCTTAAAAAGTTCGGAATTCCCGTTGTTGTTGCAATAAATCATTTTTACGCCGATACCGAAAAGGAAATTGAATTCGTTAAAAATTTCTGCAAGGAAAAGGGAGCCGATTTTGCTGTTACCAAGTGTTTCGCTGAAGGCGGAAACGGCGGAACAGAGCTTGCTCAAAAAGTTGTAAATGCTTGTGAAAAGCAAAATAATTTCCATTTTCTGTATGATTTGGATATGTCGGTTTACGAGAAAATAGAAACAATTGCAAAAGAAATTTACGGGGCGGACGGAGTTGATTATTCAAAAGAGGCAAAGAAGAGCATTGAGGAATTTATTGCGCTCGGCGCTGATAAAATGCCGGTTTGTATGGCAAAAACTCAATACAGTCTTTCCGATAATCCCGCTTTACTCGGCAGACCCGCGAATTTCAGAATAACGGTATCGTCCGCCAATCTGTCTAACGGAGCCGGTTTTATCGTTTGTCGTACCGGGTCAATTATGACTATGCCGGGTCTTTCAAAATCTCCGGCGGCGTACAAAATTGATATAGATGAAAACGGAAACACAGTCGGACTTTTTTAATATGAAAACTTTTATTTCAAACAGTTATGATGAAACAGTTTCGTTTGCCGCCGATTTTGCAAGCACACTCCCAAGAGGTTCGGTTATCGGCTATTTGGGAGATTTGGGGGCGGGGAAAACCGCGTTTACTTGCGGTTTGGCAAAAGGGCTTGGAATAAACGCAGATGTTTCTTCTCCCACATTCACAATATGTAATGAATATCGCAGCGGCGAAAAGGTGCTCTATCATTTTGATATGTACCGCGTTAACGGATGGGATGATTTATATTCAACGGGCTTTTTTGATTATCTCAACAGCGGAGCGTATATTGCGGCTGAGTGGAGCGAAAATATTTACGGAGCGCTTCCCGACGATGCCGTTATAATTGAGATTAAAAAAATTTCCGACAGTAAAAGAGAATTTAAAATTTATAAAAAAGGTGAAACAGAGTAATGCTTTTGCTTTCTGTTGATTCTTCCGCTGTAACTGCGTCTGCGGCGCTTACAAATGACGGAGCGGTTATAAAAAGCAAATTAATTAATAAAGGTTTAACCCACAGCGAAACCTTGCTGCCTCTGATAGAGGAGGTTATGAGCGGGTATGATTACAACCGGCTAAACGCGATTTCAGTAACGGTTGGTCCGGGTTCGTTTACGGGAGTCAGGATCGGTATTGCCGCTGTTAAGGGTATTGCCTTTCCGTATGATACGCCTTGCATCGGGGTGTCATCTCTTGAGGCTATTGCCTGTAATTTTACAGATGAGGACGCTGTTATTTGCTGTGTAATGGATGCAAGGAGAATGCAGTTTTATAATGCTGTTTTTAAAGCTGAAAACGGAAAAATAAAACGCTTGTGCGGCGACCGTGCAATTTCTGCCGAAGATTTAAAAAAAGACATTGAAAAATATGATAAGGTGATTGTTGCGGGAGACGGCGCCGAGCTGTTTTTTAACAGTTCGGTTTCAAAAAATATTATTTTGGCGCAGGAGGACAGGCGTTATCAAAACGGCATAGGAACAGCGGTTGCCTCGCAAGGCAAAAAGGCTGTGAAATCTGCCGAATTAGTGCCCGTTTATCTCAGAATGAGCCAGGCTGAAAGAGAATTAAAACTGAAAAAGGAGAAATAAAGATGATTGCAATCGGTTCAGACCACGCGGGATTTTATCTTAAAGAGGATATCAAAAATTATTTAGAGGAGCATAATGTTAAATATATAGATGTCGGCTGCTATTCACCCGAAAGATTTGATTATGCCGTGTCTGCGCAGAAAGCCTGTGATAAGGTTGTTTCGGGAGAGTGCGATAAAGCAATTCTCTGTTGCGGAACAGGCGTGGGCATTTCTATGGCGGCAAATAAAGTGAAGGGAATCCGTGCCTGCTGCTGCTCCGACTATTTCAGCGCAAAGCTCACAAGAGCGCATAATGACGCAAATGTGCTTTGTTTGGGCGGTCGTGTAATAGGCGGGGGACTTGCCTGCGAGCTTGTGGATGTTTTTCTGAATACAGAGTTTGAGGGCGGCAGACATTCGGCGCGTATTGATAAAATAACGGCTATTGAAAACGGCGAAAAATTATATTAATTCTTTAAAATTGAGCAAAATTAAAGCCTCTTGCAAAAAAGCAAGAGGCTTAATTTTCTCTTTATTTGCTCCACTGAAGAGCTTTGATAGAAAAACCGAGGCTTGTATCAAGCTTGTTTTTCTGTGCAACGGCAACAACTTTTTTATATTCACAGCCGCTGTTGTTTATTTCCTTAACATCTGCGGTAACCTTGTAATAATTATTGTTTCC
>CANRMJ010000115.1 GCA_947631705.1 uncultured Clostridia bacterium | reverse complement strand
GATTTGGCGCAGAGCAATCTGCGTTTTAATGGCGGTTACCATTGTTTTAACATCCCTGTTGATGCTTCATCCTGCCAGCACTCTTGAAAGTGCGACAAGGGTTTCTGCGGAAAGAACGGCAGATCCTGGCACACTGGATAATTATACAGACACTTTGAATATCGCTAACGACTCAATGTACGCGGGCAGAGTTTGGGCGGATAAATCTGTTTTTGCTTACGGAAAAGACAGCGGTCGTTTTACAAGTAATGTTTTTAATCTTGATCCTAATTTGGACGGAGCAACAGGCAGGGTTGCGCTTGAAGATGATTTTCTTCATGTTTTTTCCGTGTTGAGCTCAAGCCAGGCGTGGATTGGGCTTCCTCCAACGAAAACGGTTATTGTTATAGATAATTCGGGCTCTATGTATACTGATAAGCCGAATTGGGGAGATACTCGTATGGGCAAATTGCTTGCCGCCGTTAACAGTGCTGTTGACAGCCTAATGAGAGCGGGCTCATATAACGAGGTATCGGTTATTTCATTTGGAAACGGAACTAAAAACGGCGTTACCTACACAGCTTCAAATACTGCCGATGTTATTATTCCTATGGGTCACTATCCCGTAAGCTCGAATCATTCAAGTCCTTATAAATATCTTGACGGCGGTTGGACGCAGAGCGGGGTATCCGATCTGCCCAAAGAGCCTATGCAGACAAGGGCATCTGCCTCAACCGGCGGCGGATACATATTTGTTGATAAGCAGTATGTTAATGAAAGCTATAAGGTAGATAGCGGCATGAGCAGCAAAACCGGCTTGGATCGCTACAATCTTTTTCGCAACGGAACCACAAATATTCAAGCCGGAATATATGTTGGCTGTCAGACTTTGCTTGAAGAGGAAACAAGTGTAAACGTAGGAGGATATAAATTTGATTATATTCCAAACCTTGTTGTTTTAACAGACGGTGAAATCACCGACGCGCTTGATAATAATTGGCAGATTTCCGGGGAAAGCCTTGCTCCGTCGGGATTTATAAATGATTTTAGCGATAAGAGCGACAGCTTTATCGGTATTGATACACAGGATAACGCGTGCTCTTGGGATCAATTTGTTGAAGAATATAACGTTGGTAAATATAAATGGAGAACAATCGGCGGCGCGGCGGGCACTGAGGTTGCCGGAACTTCCAAAAGGCGCCTTCCGACAGCCGAAGGATTAAAAAAACTGAGGGAATTATATAATCAGTTTATCGACGGTAAATCATATCTCTTGTTCGCTACTCTTATGACGGCTGCTTACGGCAAGTCCGCCATAAATAATGCATACGGTCAAGATTGCAAAATGTATACCATTTCGCTTGATATGCCGGATCCCGGCAATCCGGAGGATGCAAAAACATATTCTTCTGCCAGGGATATAACGATGAACGGACCGACAGTGAATCCGGGCGCTTATTTCAACAGGCAATGGCTTGATCTTGCCGATTTTGACAATAAACCTTATTATGATGACGGAACAGTCGGAAGAGGTACGAACAGAGCTATTTATAAAGCTCTTGAATGGCTTGATTCTTGGAAAAAAGGCGATAATATTACAACGACTTACAGAGAAATTTTGAGCGGCAGTACAACTTTCTATGGAGGCGACAGATCCGTTATTGAGAATGTTAACACGGCAGGCGCCGGTCACTCAAGCTTTTTCCGTGTAAGTGCGCCTAAAACATTCACGATAAATCAGCTTGATCCAAATGACAAATACAGTGTAACAAAGCAGCAGATTGAAGATAATATTTATTATTCATATAAATCTTATTATGCAACTTCAACAGAGTCGGCGGTTGAAACGATGACGGATATCGAAAAGGTATTTAACGAAATTACCGATGATATCAACCAGCATGCTTTTACTCCTGTTCAGGGCACAAACTCCGCAGGCGTTCAGGATTCAATGACTTATATGGATCCTATGGGTCAGTATATGGAAGTAAAAGACGTTAAGAGTCTTTCCCTTTTCGGAACCCTTTACGGAATCACGAAAACAGGTGTGTACGATTATGATATTTGCGGAACGTCAAGCGATTTTAACGAAGGTTGGTATAAATATAACGAAGAGGGAGAGCTCATCTCTTACGGCAAAAATGTTCCGGCAGGCTGCGCGGACAACAAAGCCGCTTGGAAAGCAGGATATGTATACTATGTCAGTGCGGCAACAGCGCGCACGTTTGTTTCAACACTTCCCGAGGACGGAATGACGGAGCAGCAGAGGGCAACCACATATACGCTTTACAGATTTGATCTTGATTCGGATCAACGCGCAATGGAAAGAGTCAATCCATGTTATGGGTTTAAAGACGAAAATAAAGACGGAATTATTTCCGAAGATGAAAAAACAGTTAAAAACGCCGTTCAAAAATATCAGCTCAACAGCATTCGTATTTGGGTTGAAGACAGCGGCGATTATCAGTGGGACAGCGACGGCGGAGGAATGATGGTTGACCCCGGGTTTGACGAGGCATTGTATGTAAATATACCTACCGAAGCGATTCCTGTTCAGGTTGCAACAATAAGTCTCGGCAACAACGGAAACGAAGTTAATTATTCCACTAATTTAGATGATAAAACGGAGTCCACTCCTCTTCGCGTATTCTATACCGTCGGAGTGCAAAGCAAAATAATGTTTGACAACGGCAGCATAGATATTGCCGCGCTTGATGAGAAATATCTTGAATCTCATAAAGACGATAAATCGGGCAAGGTTTGGTTTTTGTCAAACTATTACAGCGGAAACACCTATGACGGATATATATCGGGTTCAACCAGCGCAACAAGAGGTAATCCCGTTGTAACATTTTCTCCCGGAGAGGCAAACAGATATTATATATATCAGCAAACGCGAAAAATTTATTGGGCGGCGTCCGGCACGGAGGAGCGTCCCAAAAATTTGGTGATCGGTGATTTTGACGGCTCGGATTACAACACAATTGAACAATTTGAAAACGATTACAAATACGTTAACGAGGTCAATCCCTCATCATCAGCGCATCAGCTTAATTCAGACGATTGGTATTATGTTCCGCTTAACTATTATAAATCATCAGGCAAAGGAACGCTTGGCGCTTCGGCGCACATCGCGGTAGCCAGAAAGGGCTCTGAATTCGGTTCGGGATTCGGAGAAGAAGTCGGCGAAGGAGCTTATGTTTGCTGGTACAACACAAAAACGGAAGAAATTGTTGAATTCAGTAATACTCCCCCAACAACAGGGCAAAGGGAAGATTGGGTGCTTGCCACAAAACCTCAAGGCTTGCGAGTCGGCGACTTATCACGTCAAATAGGCATAAAAGGACATAATATAGGCGACGGCGGCGAACTGAGCGTTTCGCCCTCAGATAATCCCACAGGCTCAGCGGACAGTTATTATATGCCCACAATAGGCAGTTCAACAAGCGAAGATACAAAGGGAAACATTCTTGTAAACATTTTCCTCGGAAACAACGGCAGACTTGAAGTTAACGATACTATGCTGCTTGTTACCAAAGAAGTGGATTTACACGATTTGCCGTATTCAAACAAAGAATTCCATTATCAAGGATATATTCAAGGCTTTACAGGCACAATGAGCGCCATCGTGATAACCAAAAACGAATATACAGGCAATTGGCAAAGGCGTATATCAACTGTTGACCTGCTTACGGATAACAATGAGTTTTTAACAGGCAGCGATAATAATATTATACGTGCAAATGCCGACGGAACAATAAATCCGAATGGCGATTACTATATTTATGTTGGGCATAACACCGAAAGCGGCGACACGGGAAGCGATTATTCGTTGAGAATTTACGATTCCGATTTAAATGCGGACAGTGTTACCTTGAGGCGCGGCGGAAGAACGATATACGTTCCCGAAGGATACGACATAACAGAAGATGCGGATAACGTAGCGTCCGGCGATATTTATAAGCGGGAAGAGCCGGGGAAGCATCCCGCCGGAACATTAGAGCTTTGGGTGCGTGATGTTTATGTTGTTCCGATAGCCGATGTTGAAAACGGCACATTCAACAAAGACGATTACAACCCTGACGGAGCGGACAGTTCATTCGGAGGATATTTGAAATTAAAACAGTTCCCAATTGCAGAGATTGATTCAACGCAAAACAGCAGTTTCACAGATATTAAATCGGATTATTCCGTAAGAGTTGAATATTTAACAAGAAATCTGGAATTTGGACCAAGTGATTTAACACTGTATGACGATAATTCGTTTAAACCGGGTTCCACTAATATAACTCCCGAAAACGCTAAGTTGAGCACCGCGGAATTCACCCTCAAAAACGGTGAAGGACTGTTGTTTAGAGGAATTAATCTTGGCGCGGATTATCGTTTCACCGAGAAATTAAAGGATTACGAATACGATTCGGGTTGGGCACTCAATCATGTGGATCACAACACCGAAGAGGGCAGATGCACAACATATTCGCGCGACGGCTCAATTTTGGAAGCATATCAAA
>CANRMJ010000114.1 GCA_947631705.1 uncultured Clostridia bacterium | reverse complement strand
AACGTCGCCTGAAACAACCTTGCCGCCGTTAATCGCCTCTATTGCCTCTTCTTCGCTGTTGTAACACTTGGCAGGACCTTTATGCTGCATCATCTCGGGAAGAACGGCGCCTTTTTTAACAACCGCTCCGTCCTCAGCAAGATTTCCCCAAAGAACAGCTATGCCGCCGTCTTCAGAAAACGGATTTTCTATTTTTCTGATAATCTCACCGTCGGCATCGGGAGCTTTTTCTATTCTATCGGCAACAGTGCCGCTGACGGTAAGAGCGTCTGTGTTTATCATTCCGCCGCGCGCAAGCTCCTTCATAACAGCCTGTATTCCGCCAACTTCGTTCAAATCCGTAATAAATACTGAAGACGCCGGATTCAGCTTGCATATCTGCGGTGTTTTTCTTCCGTAAGCGTCAAGCGTTGCAAGGTCAATATCATGACCGGCCTCGTGTGCAATTGCGGTAAGATGAAGAATCGTATTGGTGGAGCAGCCTATAGCCATATCTGTTCGCATTGCGTTTTCAATCGCTTTTTCGTTTATAATATCGCTCGGTTTGATATCCTTTTTCAAAAGCTCCATAACGCGCTCGCCCGCCATTTTTGCAAGGCGCAGCCTTTCACTCATAACTGCGGGAACAGTGCCCGAACCCGGAAGCGACATACCGATTGTTTCTGTAAGGCAATTCATTGAATTGGCAGTATACATACCGCTGCACGAGCCGCAAGTGGGGCACGCGGTAAACGCGCATGATTCAAGATTTTCAAGGCTCATATTGCCGATATTATATTTCCCGGTGTATTCAAAAAGCTCTGAAAGACCGATTCCTGTTTCTGTTTCCGTGCTCTTGCCGGGGAGCATAGGACCTCCCGAAATAAAGATAGACGGCAGATTAAGCCTGCAAGCCGCAAGCAGCATACCGGGAACTATTTTATCACAGTTCGGTATAAAAACAACTGCGTCAAGCGGGTGCGCGGTGAGCATAACCTCTATTGAATCGGCTATTAACTCGCGCGAGCAAAGGCTGTATTTCATTCCTTTGTGATTCATGGCGATACCGTCGCAAACGCCTATGGTGTTGAATTCAAACGGAACGCCGCCGGCGTTTCTTATTCCCGCCTTTACCTGCTCGGCAATCTTGTCGAGATGCATATGTCCGGGAATATAATCGCTTTTTGAATTAACAACCGCCACAAACGGCCTTTTCATTTCAAGCTCATCTATACCGAGTGCTCGCAAAAGTGAACGGTGGGACGCTCTTGACGGTCCCTCTTTAATTAAATCCGACCTCATAATAATATCTCCTGTTTAATTTTATATTGTCTTGCATTAATAATTAAAAAATATATCAATCATTAAAAACAGCGGCAAACTAATAATAAATATATCATAATAACGCTGAAAAATCAACCGTGGCGGAATTCAAATCCATATTGAGCCCAAGTGTATTCATAACATGAATTTAAAACAATTAAAAAATCGTTACGGAATTGCGCTCCGTGTGACACAGTAAATTACTCTGTCTGTCAAGATTATCCGTCCTTTGCATTTTTTTGTCAACCTCAATTGTTAGTTAATTTTAAATTTTTTTAATTAATGTGCATATCTGAGCCAGTGTAGTCCTTTTACTTTTTCCAACCGCTGAATCAAGAAACACACAATAAAACAAATAAATAAAGTGAAAACGAACACAACTATAATACCAATTCTGGCGGAAATCAGTTCAGACAACCGCTGAGCAAGTAAGAACCCCCACCCGCGTAACAAAGTTCCGTGCAGGGCATAGATGATAGTGCTTGAATGTCTTAAATACAACGACCGAGACGTTGGTGCGATATGTATGTCCGAAACACACCTAAAAAGAAGAATCGACATAGGAGCCAAGAGGAAATAACAGTCACAGGAAACGATATTGCTAAACTTACAGGAAACACGCCATTCTATATAAAGCAGTGCGGCGCAAATCACAAGCAAAATTGCTTTCCGTGCGGGTGTAAGGTGTTTTAATATACGGTCAAAGCTGCCGTCCGCAAAGCATTTTCCGCATACTATCCAAAAAATCGCTACCGGGAAGCTGTTATATGGTACTCCAAAAATCTCAACATAGTGACTCGCAAAATTTTGTATGGCGGGAAGATTATCGAACAGATAAAAATGAGACGACCACAAGCTTATCACAAAATAGATAAATAAAGAAATAATAAACAAGACCTTATTTGAAAATTTGCGCGATAAGAAATAAATCAAGGGAGCGGCAATAATACAAGCCATAATATACCAAGACGCCACAAAAGTGCCTTCAAATAAAAAACTTCTTAAAAATATAAAAATATTATTGGAATAAAATTTTTTAAAGTAAAGCGTTGGCAGGAACAGTACGATGAACCAAAACATATAAAGCATCAGATTTCGTTTAACAAATGCGCCGACGCACTTTCGTTCGTCAGAACGAACACCGTTGCATGAAGCCACTTTTCCAAATAAAAAATAGCCTGTCATTATGAAAAACAGCGGAACAGCAAGCCGCAGCCAAGGATAAAAAATTCTCGGTGCGGAATTGTGAATCAAAACCACCATAATCGACAAAATAAATTTTAAATAATCAAAGGACGCGTTTCCTTTTAAAGGCTTTGAAGTAACCAAGGTTTCTCCTCCCATCGGTTTAACAGTTATGTATATATCACCAAAGAAATCAATTGTTATGAAAAGAGATATGCTCTCTCAAAGACACTAAATTATAACACGGGAAACTTGAATTTTCAAGATATTCGGGCACTTTTGCGTTTAACAGCGAAAAATAGGTCTTTACGAACTCGTAGTAACGTCTTGTTTTTTTCGAACACTCTGAACTTCACCGTAGCAAACCGCTCCTTCCTCTCTGTTTGCTCTCATTATATTGAGGAAAGAGAAATCGGGGTAGTTTGCGAATAATCGGATAAATAAAAAAGCCCTTTGAAAAAGGTTCATTCCTCTTTCAAGGGGTTATTCGGCAAACAAAAATTTGGTGTTTGATTATATATTTTCTTTGACAATGAGAAAATGGAAAACCCCAAAAACCAATGAGGTAGCGACCAAAGCAGGATATCGAAGTAAAATACCGTTCAGCAAGAACAAAATGGCGGGAACAAATGCCAACCCATAGAGAACGAACACTCCGCCATTCGCTTTTTTGACCCAGAGTAAGCTATAAATCACCAGCAACAATATCGTTAAGCATATCCAAACGAGCATCTCCGTTACATTTCTAAAACCAAATTTCCAACCTTTTGTGAATATAGGAAGAAACATAAGAGTCATACATCCGTATCTTCCTATTTGCTCAAAGATATTGACAATCAAATGTTTGCTTTTAAAACTATCAGACAGTCCTTTTCGGGCAACGACCACATTGATTAATATAAGACACACTATCGCCGCCATATTGATCCAGTTGATCCAATTAAAGCTCATAATTTCCCCGATAAACTCCGATTTGTTTATCTGTCTTTTCTAAAAATGGGCGACCCCGAAAGGGAATCGCCCATACACACAAGGTTTATTTCTCTTTCAAGGGGTTATTCGGCAAACCGGAATTTATTCCACCGTATAGCCTGCATCCACAAGTGCTTCCGTAGCTTTGTCAAAATTACTTGCTTTTACGAAAATGTAATCTGTATTAAAGCTAGATACTGCAAATATACCGATTCCGCTTTCTGCGAGAACACCTGATATTTTCGATAATACTCCGATAAGCGAAAAATCAAGGACTCCCTGAATACGAAATCCTTTCCACCCGTCATCGCGGGCAGTCGTATTTTCGGGCACGTCTACCGTTTTGCAGACGAGAGACAGTTCTTCATCTGTCTTTGCGATGAAGAAGAACTCATTATCCAAATTGAACTTCTCTACACCTGCTACCTGACATACCGTGAAATCATACAGCAACTTTTTTAATTTCATTTCGTTCTCCTTTATAAACTCCGATTTATCAGTCAGACATATACTCGTTGATTTCATCAAGCAAATGGATTGTTTTGTAATCCTTATTGCAACTTTTACACTGCCAGTCACAGTTGCTTTTCTTGGCTTTTTTATGCAGCGGTTCAAGTTCGTTTCCGCATATTGAGCATTCAGTTTGCTCTTGCCGCCATAATTTTTTAAGAAAACCTATTGCCTCCGTTCTGCTTTGGAAGCCAAGTTTTTTCAGCGTTACTCTTTCCATAAAATTAACTCTCAAAAATTCCGATTTGTTTATCTGTATTTTCTAAAAATGGGCGACTCCGAAAGGAAATCGCCCATTCTCGCATTGAAATTATGCGATTTTTTAGCCTTAAGCACGTTTTCCTACATCGATTGGTGTAAGTTTGGTGTAAGGTGTAAGGTTTTTCGCTTACTCTGTGTCCGAAAGCCTTGATTTTACTTATCTTTTTGAGGCTCGGTTAATCTAATGGTTTCATTGTCGGGATTTCAAGGGAGAGTATCTTATACCCTGATTTAACCCCTCAAATCCTTACTTTGTTAATCCAAA
>CANRMJ010000113.1 GCA_947631705.1 uncultured Clostridia bacterium | reverse complement strand
CATCTCCGACGTTCATAGCGGAAGACGCTCCAAAACAGAAACGGGAGTTTTATATTTCACGCTTGAATCGCGAGATGAGTCTGTATGGCACGGAATTTGAAATAAAGCTTTATAAATCGGTTGTATGATAACAATATATTACCGAATTGTAATTAAAGATGTCACCGTTCCGTAAGCTGCCGGCGGTAAAATTGTGATTGCAAAGGAAAGGAGAAGGTACAATGGAAATTTTAAAAGTAAAAAACCTTACAAAAATCTACGGCAAGGGTGACACTATGGTTAAGGCACTTGACGGCATTTCGTTTTCCGTGCCTAAAGGGCAGTTTGTTGCCATTGTGGGACCGAGCGGTTCGGGAAAATCAACGCTTCTGCACATTTTGGGCGGGGTGGACACGGCAACAAGCGGCAGCGTTTTCGTTGATTCAACCGATATTTCAAAGCTGAATGAAACAACGCTTGCCATTTTTCGGCGCAGGCAGATAGGTCTAATTTATCAGTTCTATAATCTTATTCCTATTTTGACCGCCGAGGAAAATATGACTCTGCCGATTTTGCTTGACGGAAAGCAGGTGAACAGAAAAAAGCTGAATATACTTGCCGAGTCGCTTGGGCTTACGGAAAGATTAAATCATCTTCCGAATCAGCTTTCGGGAGGTCAGCAGCAGCGCGTTTCAATCGGCAGGGCGCTTATGAATAATCCCGCTCTTGTGCTTGCGGACGAGCCCACGGGTAATTTGGACAGTAGAAACAGCAGAGAAATTATAGATCTGCTGCGCGTTATAAACAGAGAAAACAACCAAACGATTATCATAATAACGCACGATGAGCAAATAGCTTTGAGCGCGGACAGGATCATAGCTATTGAAGACGGCAAAATCGTTAAAGACGAGGTGATCAGGCGGTGAATATTATCAAAAAACTGACGTTTCGTCACTTGCTCAAAAACAAAGGAAGAACGATTATAACAACGCTCGGCATCTGCGTATCGGTTGCAATGATAACCGCTGTATTTGTCAGTGCGGCGTCTTTTCTGAATCTTTTCGGCGAGATAACGATTTTTGACGGAGGAAACAAGCACGCAACGTTTTACGATTTGAACAGCGAACAGGTTAAGACGCTGGAAACAGACGACAGAATAGAAAGTGTGGGTACTTATTTTTACGGTTCGCCTGAGGAAAACGGCTTTCAGCTTAAAGAAAGAATCTCCAACCACACGGGAGTCGGAAATATCGGAGCGGGCAACGAGAATTATTTTAAACAGATGATAACATGTGAGCTTGACGGAGAAATTCCGAAAAACGAAAATGAAATCATCATTGAAAATGAGCTTATAGAGAAAAATAATCTAAACTGGAAAATAGGAGACACGGTTTCAATTCCCTTAGGCGCGAGATATGCAGAAGAAGACGGTAAAATTCTGTATGTTTCTTCATCTAATTATTACGGCGGAGAGAAATTTGAGCAAAAGGATATAAAGGAATTTAAAATAACGGGAATCCTTCACGGCAACAATCCAACGAGTTCTTCGGCAAAAATTCTCCGCGGCTTGAGCAATGATGAAAAAAGCGGCACGCTTAACGCCGATATAACTTTGAAAGAGGTAAATCCCAAATCAATTAAAACGCTTGAAAGCATAAGAGAAAAAATCGGCGTTGACAAAGACTCTTTCCAAATTAATGACGATTACCTTGAAACGAAATTCGCCTTTTCCGAGGGCGGTCGTATGGTGGTTACCATTTTGCCTGTTGCAGTTCTTGTGCTGATTATAATAATGATTGCCTCCGTTGTGCTTATCTACAATGCGTTCGGTATGTCGCTTTCAGAAAGAACGCGTTATCTCGGAATGCTCGGCAGCGTGGGCGCAACAAAGCAGCAGAAAAAGCAGTCGGTTTATTTTGAAGGCTTTATCCTCGGCGCCATAGGAATACCTATAGGAATCGGCGCCGGAATCGCGGGAATTGCGATAACGCTTAAAGCAGTCGGCGATAAAATTATTTCAACGGGAATGATAAACGGAGTTGAAAATTCCGATATATCAATGCACGCCGTTGTGCCCGTCTGGGTAATAGCGGGAATAGTGCTGTTCAGTGCTCTGACAATATTTATATCTGCAATAATTCCCGCCAAAAAAGCGTCGGCGATAACGCCTATCGAGGCACTTCGTCAAAGTAATGAAATCAAGCTGAAAGCGCGCAGACTTAAAACACCGAAATACGTTCGTATGATTTTCGGCTATGAGGGCGAGCTTGCGCATAAAAACCTTAAAAGAAACGGCAGAAAGTCAAGAGTTATCACCGTTTCAATCGCTATTTCCGTTATACTGTTTTTGACTTGCAACACATTTTCAAGTCTTTTTATTGAAACGCAGAAGATTGAAGAAGAAATCCCGTATCAGATTATAGTTAGGGTTGATGCGGAAGATAAGGACAAAATGTTCAGAGATTTAAGTGAAATTTCGGGAGTTGACAAGCTCTACAACGCTACTGTTGATATTTACACCTTCGGCAGAGACACAAACGAAACCGACCAGTCGCTTGCAACGCAAGACATTCTCACAAAAGATTACAAAACGCTGTTTGAAAACGGAATGTATTTCTATTTGAACGTTGTTGAAGATGAATATTTCAACTCGCTTTGCAATGATAATTCCATAGATTACAGGAATTTCTACGGTGGGGAAACAAAGGCTGTTATACTTAACAACATAAATCACAAAGCCGGCGGAGCGGAGGTGTTCAACGAGAATATTCTCGGAAAAGAGCTTAAAAGAAAAGGATATTCCGACGTTGAGCTTGTGTCCTTTGTAAAATATGATAAGGATAATTTCCTGTTTTCACTCAATACCTCAGGCGTAGTGAGCGCATATGTTCCCGAAAGCGTTTATTTTGCAAATGCCGCGGACGATGCGGAATGCACCTTTGCAATTCAAACCGAGGAACACGAAAAGGTTTATACGGAAATAGAAAATCTTGTTGAAACAGAGGGCTACGATTGTTATATCAACGATATGATTGAAAATCTTGACGCGATGAATACAATAATATTTGTTTTACAAGTGTTTATTTACGGCTTCGTTTCGCTTATAACGCTGATTACTCTTGCAAATATTATCAACACCGTGTCAACAAGCATCGCTCTTCGGCGCAAGGAATTTGCAATGCTCAAATCCGTGGGCACAACAATGCAGGGCTTCAATAAAATGATTTGCCTTGAAAGCCTGTTTTACGGACTGAGAGCGCTCATAGTTTCAATACCGATAAGCATTCTGATAGGATACTTTATGCACAGTAAGCTGGGCGCCGAGGTGATTCCGTTCAAGATTGATTATCTTATGTACGGCGGAGTGATTCTTGCGGTTTTCATAATAATTGGCTTTTCAATGCTCTATTCTGTTTCAAAGCTTAAAAGCGATTCGATTATTGAGGATCTTAAAACAGATATAAGTTAGAACTTATGTGAAACGCTTTATATACAAAATAACTTAAAAAAATCAATGTAAAATAAGTTGAAAGACAAGGAGAATTGTATGGGAAAAAAGATAATTTTGGGAATATGCGCGGCTTTGGCTGCAATTTGCGTTTGCGGTTTTTTCCTTTCGGAATCAGACGGCAACTGCTATTATACACAAGTTGATAACAGTAAAACCGAACGGGACGGAGTGAGAGAAGGCGTGGTTGATTTTAACGGTGATATGAAATATACATACACATTATTATGCTATAACGATAACGGAAAAAGCAAAGAGCTCACATTCGGAACATCAAAAGAACTGAAAGACGGTGCGTTTATTTGCTTAACAGTTAAACCTATCAGAGGCGTTATTGAATGGAAAGAGGTTCAGTATAATGAACTCCCCGAGGCTGTCCAGAGTCAATATTCCGATGTGAAATAAATTTTATGTTCATTTTTAATATTTAAAAAAGCAATTCTGCCGTGCAGGGCTGCTCACCCTTCAGCCGAAGCGCGGCAGAATATGATTTGCTTTTATGCGGCGGCTTGCAGAGCCGCTGCTTTTTGTTCCGAAAACGCGGCATATATTTCTTGACAGATGTTAAACAGGGCTTGTTTTTAATCAGCTTTCTGTGATACAATTACATTAACAAGTTTGATGAAAAAGAGGTTTTAATTATGCAGAAAATAGCATCGTTTGAAAAGGTCAGCTTTGAGCAGTTTGAAAAGGACTGGATGAAAAATTTTCCTGATTGTGGCGATATTAAGGCAGTTTATGATAATATCAAAATGCCGAAAAGAGCAACCGCCGGTTCAGCGGGATACGATTTTTACGCTCCGGCGAGCATAACCGTTGAAAAGGGCAAATCCGTGCTTATCCCCACGGGAATACGCTCAAAAATAAACGACGGATGGGTGCTAAAAATCTATCCGCGTTCCGGTCTTGGATTTAAACACAGAATTCGGCTCGACAACACAGTGGGAATAATAGATGCGGATTATTACAATTCTTCAAACGAGGGGCATATTATGATAAAACTGTCCTGCGAAGCTCACGATGACGGGCACTCTGTTATTCTCACAGCCGGAGACGGATTTGCCCAGGGCATATTTATTGAATTCGGAATCACTTTTGATGATGATGCAGACGGCGTTCGCGATGGGGGATTCGGTTCAAC
>CANRMJ010000112.1 GCA_947631705.1 uncultured Clostridia bacterium | reverse complement strand
ATGAAATACATTCCCGCATACCACCAGGAATCACTCTGGAAAGCATTAAAGAATTTTTCCCAAAAAGTTCCTGCATACTTGTCTGATGAAATAAACATCTGAACGGTTGCCGGCAGCGAGAGAATTGAAGACGCAAAGATTATCGGAAGAACGCCGCTCATATTTACCTTAATCGGAAGATGAGTGCTCTGTCCGCCATACATCTTACGTCCCACAACGCGCTTTGCATACTGCACTGAAAGCCTTCTCTCGGCATTATCCATATAAACAATGTAGCAAACCATCAGCACGAATACTACCATAGCAATCGGAACAAGTATTTTGTAAACGGTGCGTCCTGTTCCGAGATACTGGAAGAGCTGCTTGATAAGTGTGGGAAAACGTGACACGATACCTGCAAAAAGGATTATTGAAATACCGTTTCCGATACCGTCTATCGTAATTTGTTCTCCGAGCCACATAATGATTGCCGTTCCGGCAGTAAGCACCGCGATTATAACAAGCGCTTGGAACACAGCGGCAAAGCCTGTGAATGCGGCGCCGTTAGCGTCTTTCATAAGATAATCATTTGAACGAAGGAAGAAATAATAAGCAAGCGACTGAATTATTGCAAGCAAAACCGTTACATAACGTGTTATGGAAGCAATCTTCTTTCTGCCCTCTTCGCCTTCCTTCTGCAATCTTTCAAGTGCCGGAATGGCAACTGCAAGAAGCTGCATAATAATTGAAGAGTTGATATACGGGGTGATCGACATAGCGAAAATGGTTCCGTATGTGAACGCACTACCCGTCATAAGGCTGAGATAGGTTAAAATCGTGTTTCCCTTACCGATATCAATTTCATCAACTATGTTGAGGAAGGGTACGGGAATAACCGAACCTATACGGAAAATGAGAATGATGAAAGCCGTGAAAATAAGCTTTTTTCTTATATCGGCAATCTTCCATGCGTTTACGAGGGTCTTAATCATTTAAAGCACCTCCACATTGCCGCCCGCAGCTTCAATCTTTGCCTTTGCGGCATCGCTTACTGCTGCTCCCTTGACGGTAAATGCTTTTGTAACGCTTCCCTTTCCGAGAATTTTAATGCCGTCAAGCTCCTTTTTGATGAGTCCGCTTGCCTTGAGGCTCTCAGCGTCAATAACAGCTCCGTTTTCAAATTTTTCCTCAAGAGATGAAAGATTTACAATTGCATACTCTTTTCTGAATATATTGTTGAAACCTCTCTTCGGAAGACGACGCTGAAGAGGCATCTGACCGCCTTCAAATCCGGGACTGCGGCTGTAGCCCGAGCGTGCTTTTGCACCCTTGTGACCTTTGCCGGCCGTTTTGCCCTGACCCGAACCGGCACCTCGACCGATTCTTTTTACTGCCTTTTTAGAACCGTCGGCAGGAGAAAGTTCGTGTAATTTCATTCTGCTGCACCTCCCCTTAGCCTTCAGAAACTTCTACAAGGTGAGAAATCTTTGTGATTTTACCCTGAGTCTGAGCGTTGTTCGGCTGAACTGTTTCATTTCCTATTTTGCGTAGACCAAGTGAGTGTGCCGTGGCAATCTGGTCTTTTTTACTGCCGATCAAGCTCTTTACGAGCTTTATTCTAATATCTGCCATTTTACCACACTCCTTATCCTAAAATTTCTTTTGTTGATTTGCCGCGTACCGCCGCAACCTCATCGGCTGTGCGTAGCTGTGCAAGTCCGTTCATTGTTGCTCTTACAACGTTGTAAGGATTGTTTGAACGAATGGCCTTTGTTCGGATATCGGCAATGCCGACCGTTTCAACAACCGCACGAACAGGTCCGCCTGCGATAACTCCTGTACCTTGGGGAGCCGGCATAAGCAAAACCTCACCTGCGCCAAACTTGCCCTTGATTTCGTGTGGAATGGTGGTTCCTTTCAAAGCAACCCTCATAACATTCTTTCTTGCATCTTCGATTCCCTTGCGGATAGCGTCGGGAACTTCGCCCGACTTACCGATACCAAAGCCAACAAGACCTTTACCATCACCTACAACAACAAGTGCGGAAAATTTATAAATTCTGCCGCCCTTTACGGTTTTGGAAACACGGTTGATAGTAACTACTCTTTCTTCAAGTTCCATTGAAGACACGTCAATCTTTGCCATAAAGTATTTCCCTCCTTCGTTAGAACTCAAGTCCGCCCTCACGAGCGCCGTCCGCTACTGCGGCAACACGACCGTGATAAACGTAACCGCCGCGGTCAAATACGCATTTTTCAATGCCCTTTGCCTTGGCTCTGTCTGCTAATGTTTTGCCGACAGCCTTAGCTGCCTCTGTGTTTCCGCCATATTGAGCGAAATCTTTTTCAACTGTTGACGCCTGAGCGAGTGTAACGCCTGCGGTATCGTCGATAAGCTGAACGTAAATATTGCTGAGGGAGCGATATACGTTGAGTCTTGGACATTCCGCAGTGCCGGAAATCTTTCCGCGCACTCTTTTATGGCGCTTTTGTCTTGCCTTATTAGAATCCTGTCTTGAAACCATAGTAATTCACTCCTTCCCTTATTTCTTACCTGCTTTGCCTTCTTTGCGGCGAATATGCTCTTCGGCATATTTAATGCCTTTGCCCTTATACGGCTCAGGCGGTCTCTTTTCGCGTACCTTTGCTGCAAACTGACCGACAGCCTGTTTATCGGCGCCTGAAATGATGATCTGAGTTGCAGACGGACATTCAATTTTAATTCCCTCAGGAGGGGTCATAACAACCTGATGTGAATAGCCGAGATTCATTACAAGGTCTGAACCCTGAAGCTGAACACGGTAGCCGACGCCGTTTACCTCAAGAACTTTTTTGAAACCGTTTGTTACACCCTCAACCATATTGGCGATGAGCGAACGGGTGAGTCCGTGAAGCGCCCTGTTTTCCTTATCGTCATCGGGTCTTGAAATTTTAATTATGCTGCCTTCAACACTTACGCCGATATTCGGATGCTTATCCATGGTAAGAGAACCGTTTGGTCCTTTTACGGTAACAGTGTTGCCGTCTATTGAAAAATCAACTCCGGCAGGAACAGCAATTGGCTTTAAGCCTATACGTGACATCCTGACTGCACCTCCTTACCAAATGAATGCTAATACTTCTCCGCCAACGTTCTGTTTGCGGGCTTCTCTGTCTGTCATTATGCCTTTTGAAGTGGAAATGATTGCCACACCGAGCCCTTTCATAACCTTGGGCATATCTTCAACATTTGAATAAATGCGAAGACCGGGCTTTGACACTCTGCGCAGTCCTGTGATTACCTGTGACTTGCCCTCGCCGTATTTGAGAGTTGCGCGGATAACACCCTGCTTTCCGTCTTCAATTACTTTATATCCTTTGATATATCCTTCATCAACAAGAATCTGAGCTATTGCCTTCTTCATGTTTGACGCAGGAATATCTACTGTATCGTGCTTTGCCGAATTAGCGTTACGAATTCTCGTAAGCATATCAGCAATCGGGTCTGTAATATGCATTGATATTTCCTCCTTAATTAATTCAGCAATTCTCAGTTCTTACCAAGAAGATTTTGTTACACCGGGGATTTCACCCTTGTGCGCGAGCTCGCGGAAGCATATACGGCATACGCCATACTTACGAAGATAAGCGTGAGGTCTGCCGCAGATTTTGCATCTGTTGTAAGCTCGTGTTGAATATTTGGCAGGTCTGGCTGCCTTAACTTTCATTGATGTTTTAGCCACGTTAACCCCTCCTTATTCTGCAAACGGAGCGCCCAATAATTTAAGCAGCTCTCTTGCTTCTTCATCTGTTTGTGCGGTTGTTACCATAATAACGTCCATTCCGCGAACAGCGTCGATTTTGTCATATTCAATTTCAGGGAATATAAGCTGCTCCCTGATACCCATTGCATAGTTGCCTCTTCCGTCAAACGAATTTGGGTTTATACCTCTGAAGTCGCGCACTCTCGGAAGAGCAAGATTGAAGAATCTATCAAGAAATTCATACATCTTGTCACCGCGAAGAGTAACTTTTACTCCTATCGGCATACCCTCACGGAGTTTGAAGTTTGCAACTGATTTTTTAGCGCGGCAAACAACCGGCTTCTGACCTGTTATTGTTTTGAGATCTTCTGTAATCGCATCAATAACCTTTGAATTGTCGCGAGCCTCGCCGCAGCCTACATTGAGAACAATCTTATCAAGCTTCGGGATTTGCATAACAGATTTGTACTCAAATTTTTTCATTAACGCAGGAGCTATTTCGCTCTTGTAGGCTTCTTTTAACCTTGCTGCCATTTGTTATGTCCTCCCTTGCTTAAAATTGATTGCCGCATTTTTTGCAAACGCGTTTTCCGTCTTTATGACCTACACGGGTTGCCTCATTGCACTTGGGGCAAACGAGCTGAACTTTAGAAGCGTAAAGAGCAGATTCAACGTCTATAAGTCCGCCCTGCTCGCCCATCTTGCGCGGCTTAACGTGCTTGGTTACAATGTTAACTTTTTTAACGATAACCTTGCCCTCTTTGGGACTTACGGCGATTACTTCGCCCTTAACACCTTTTGATTTACCGCTGAGCACCTTAACGGTATCACCGGTTCTAACAAACATTTTATTCATATTAAGCACCTCCATTAAAGCACTTCCGGAGCAAGAGAAAGAATCTTCATATAATCCTTATCACGAAGCTCTCTCGCAACCGGCCCAAAAATACGGGTGCCTCTGGGAGTTTTATCATCCCTGATAATTACGGCAGCA
>CANRMJ010000111.1 GCA_947631705.1 uncultured Clostridia bacterium | reverse complement strand
AACCTAATAGCCTTAAATAACCGGTTTTCCGCACCTAACGCCATTTTTTGCCTTGCCATACGGCAAGTATGCCTGCGTCAAAGAAATGACCTTATGCACAAAAAACCGATTATTTAAGGTGCGGTGCAGTTTAACTTCTGCAAATTTGTTCAAAGACAAGGCAAAAAACGCAGGAATACTATGCGTATTCCGAGGCTTTTTAACGCAGTATTTGGGCAAATTTGCGAAGTTAAACCTATTTTGTTTGACTCTCCGTTGCTTAAGCAACGAAGAGCCGAACCTATTTTATCCGACTTTCCGTTGCTTAAAAAAGCATTCGTGTTGGAACGAATGCTTTTAATTATATTTAAGTTTATCGGCAATGGCATAAATTTAACTGCGGCTTATTCTGTAAACCTTAACGCCGTGTTTGTTCAACGATGCCGAAATCGTTGTTGCGGAGAATTTTTCGTCGCTCCAAAGCTCGTGAACCGAATAAGAGCGCTGATTTGAATTAAAGTTAAGATAAGAATCGCCCGCAAGCTCGTTAATATCAAACGATATCCCTTTCTCGCGCGAGGATTTGTTGAAGAAGCAAAGGGCAATGTCGCCGTTTGACAGCGGTCGCGCAAGAATATCAATACCGCGGCGGTTTGCGATTTTCTTAGCCGCTTTTCCCAAGGCGTCCTGGTCAATAAGAATAAGCTCTTTGTTTGTAACTATTTTGAGCACGGGGCTGTCTGTAATTGCATTTCCGTCTGAACCGATGAACTTTCTTATATCGTTGCCCAAAACAAGCGGAGCCGCCATCATGCACCAAAGCGAGAAATGCGATTTGTTTTCATCATCTGTAAGTTTTCCGTTTCCAACCTCCAGCATATCGGGGTCGTTCCACGCTCCGGGAGCAGAGTGCTCATAAAGACCTATGTTTCTGTTGTAAATAAGCTGAACGCTTTTCCATGCGGGGAAAATATCATGCGTTGTGCGCCACATATTTCCCGCTTTTGCTCCCCAGTTCCAAGGGAAAGCCGTGCCCCATTCGCAAATTGAATAAACTATCGGTTTTTCAACCGTGCCGTTTTCATACGCAACCTCTGCGGAGGCTTTCTTGAGCGCCCGTCCCATTCTTGAATATTGAATATATGAGCTGTCCGCAAGGGTGCGAACGGGATTTCTTAAAACAATCTCATTAACGCCGCTCTTCATTTTTACGATAATCTGAGCGCGTCCCGTTGGAGTAAATCCCTTTGTTTTGGGGAAGTCTATCTCGTAAATTTCTCCGTTTACTATTACCTGAAGATATTGCTGATGAAGCAAATTCATACTTTTGTAAATCAAGAGAGTGAGAACATATTCACCGTCTGTATCAATTTGAGTTTCAAAGGTTGCCGTGCCGGCTCCGTGATTAAGAAGACCGATTCCCTTTCCGCTGGGAAGTCTTTTGATTTTCACAATTCTTGTTTTTCCCGTAAACTTAGCGTTTTCTGGAGCAAGCGTGATTTCCGCCGCTTTTCCGGGTCTGCTTATTTCGATTGCCTCTATAACAGGCGCGTCACCGCTTATTTTTTTATGATGGCAGAAATCATATTTGAAAAATTCACAGCCCCATGACGCAACCGTTTTTGCATCAAGCTCTTCGTTGCCGAGGCTTGCGGGTAAATCCTCACAGGTGAGTGTTCCGTTTGAGGAATAAAGACCGACTTTCATTCCCATTAAGTTGATTTTATTTATAAGAGCGGGAATCCCTGAAGGGAATTTGCCCAAATCGCCCTGAAGGCGGCCGTTTTTATCACGAATGGAGCTGTGCCAGCAATCGTCTATGTTAATGTATTTGTAGCCTGCGTCAAGAAGACCTGAATTTTTCATAGCCTCCGCAACGCTTAAAATTAAATCTTCGCTTATATTTTGCCTAAAGGTGTTCCAACTGCTCCAGCCCATAGGCGGAGTGAGCGCCGCGCCGTTCGCATAATTTTTATCGTTTTCATAATCCATTGTCACCTTGGTAATATGAAACGATTTTTCAAGCGCACAGAGCGGGCATTTGCCGTTTATTCTGTAAATCACAAACCAAATTGCAAATGCAACAAGCGCTATGGCAAGAATAATGAGCAGTGCAGTTAAAAATTTCATAAAAGTCCAATCTCCTTAAAGTATTCAAATTCCTCCTTGGCAATGGCGGCAGATTCCTTTTTTCCCAAACCCTTTACCGTGGAACGCATAAGTTCTTTTCTGTTTTTTAAATTATATATAAACCTATAACACCATGCGTAAGGAGTGAGCCATGGGCGTCCCTCAATAAATCTGATGTATGGGATTTCCTTTAATTTTTTGTATGGCGGAAAGGCAAGGCGAATTTTTAAAAGCAGGGGAGAAGAAGTTCTTTTCCCCTCTTCCATGTTTTTTCTTACCGTTACCGCCGATTCGTTTCTGAGCGTTTTGCCGAAAGCGCCGTGAGAGAGCAGAAATTCCTCTGTTTTTGAAACGTCGCTTTTATATTGCTTTCCCAGTGAATACCATTTGTTGCAAACTGAAAGAATTTCTTTTGCAAAATCACCGAGCCCCATATCGCTAAGCTCCGAAAGTGCCGTGTTTAAATCTATATTGCGGAATTTTAGCATCACGGCAAGGTCAAGAATCATTTTTATTCCCGCACCGTTAAACCAAAAATGATGCGCAATATGGGCAATTAAATATTCAAAATGAAACGTGTCTGAAAATCTTCCTTCAAAAGAGTTGAACTCGGCGCGGTCTATTGCGTTTTCAAAAGCCGTTGGGGCGCTGCTCGCTCCAACTTTTCCGTTTATGATTGACGTGTGAACTTCAACAGTAACGCCATCTGAAACAAAATCCCAAACGGGGCCGTTACTGTTTTTGCAAATAAACCCCGCACCTGTGAGCACCGCTTTTGCCTTTTCTCTGTTTTCTTCGTCTATGAGCACGTCTATATCGCCCATTATTCTGCTTTCGGGCACAGGATAATATTCCCTCAGCACATATCCTTTGAACGGAACAAAGCGAATTCCCGCAACAGACAGGGCTTTTTTAAGTCTGTCTGCCGCCGCGGACTGTGCGGCGGAAATAAAAAGTACGTCCGAAAATTTTGATTTTAACGCGCTCATTAATTCGGGCGCTATTATATCCTTGTTTTCAGCGCTGTTAATAACGCAGTAAACAACGCCGAAAAGATTATGGTGCGCGGCAGAGCTGAAAAGACGTTTATAGTCTATATCCTTGCGCAGCAACACGGCGGCGTTGTTCAAATATTCCCTTGTGAGTTCTGTTAAGTATCTATTCTCTTTATCCATTTTTTAAAAAACAGCGTTTCCCACTATAAGAGAAAGAATCGTTATTATAAGCCCCGCGATAAATACGCCCACCGATATTACGCCGAATGACTTCTTTTTGTCAAGATGAAGCAGCGAGGCAAGCAGCGCGCCGGTCCAACCGCCGGTGCCCGGAAGGGGAATGGCAACGAACAGCAGCAATCCCCATATGCCGTATTTATCTATCTTATCGCGCTTTTTAAGAGTTTTATCTTCAAGCCAAAATACTAATTTATTTATGCCGGGCACTTTTTTGAGCAGCTCAAATATCCAGTTAATAAGCAGCAGGATAAACGGAATGGGCACTATGTTGCCCAAAAAGCTGATCAAAAAGCCAATAAACGGATTCATTTGCAGCAAAACAATTGCGGTAAACATTCCAAGCCTGCATTCAAGAATAGGGCAGAGAGAAATAATAAAAACTACAAGCCAATCAGGTATTCCGTGTGCCGATAAAAAGGTTTGTATTGTTTCGCAAAGATTTTGCATCATAATCAGATTCCGCCTTTAATTAAATGTAGTTGTTTTGATTTAAAAAATCATGAGCGGCAGTGATAATGTTCTTATCATTTTCAAACTTCAAGAGACTCATTGCCCTGTCGTAAGTGAGCCATATGTAGTCCTCAATTTCCTCGGTTTGAATAGCCGTTGATGTGTCGTGAGTTGTGCCCACAAAAATAGATACGTTTTTTTCGATTTTGTTTTGTATTTTATATTTTGAAACACATTCAAATCCGTCTATGATTTTAATGTGTATTCCCGTTTCCTCAAGCACCTCGCGGGTGGCCGTTTCTTTTTTTGTTTCGCCAATTTCTATGTGACCTTTTGGAAAGCCCCAGTGAGCGGAGCGCTTGTTTTTGATAAGCAGATAGCGGATTTCTCCCTTTATATCGCGAAAAACAACGGCGCCGCAACTGCTTTCATAAAGGCATTCAATTTTGAATGTGGGAAAATCTTTTTCCAAATCAATATATTCGCGAATATCGTTGATAATGAACCGCGTGCTTTTCGGTGCCACTATCCAAATAAATTTTCCCCTCTTCTTGTCGCTTAATATGGCTATAACTCGTCCGTCGAAATTACAAACGGGATGATGGATTCCCATTATAAATGCGCCCTGTTGGTCATCGGTGTTATAAACAATACCGTAATTTAGCGGATAATTATAGCCCGTTACGTCATCAATTGAGCCGATAGGTTTAACGACCTTGACTCTGACATATTTTCCGAGCATTATTTCACCACCGGGTAAGTACAATATGGTAACATTATACACTAAAATGTTTTAATATACAAGTATTAATTACCATATATAAATATATATAAACGAAATGAGGGCGCCTCTTTGAGAGGCGCCCTTGGGTTTATATATTGTGTTTAGCTTAATTTGGAATTAAGCAAGGGTTTGAAGAAGTTCAAGCAGATCGGAGATAACCTGATCG
>CANRMJ010000110.1 GCA_947631705.1 uncultured Clostridia bacterium | reverse complement strand
TTTACCGCCTTTTGAACAGTTCCTGCCCATTTGCCGCTTGTGTTGTAATAATCTATGGAAATTTTAAACACGGGGCTGTATGAATCCGAAGTCTTTGTGCCGTTTATCGGAGCGGAATTTGCGTCAACCCACATTCCGTAGCTGAACACATCGCCTTTTTTGCCCGATGCATTAATAAATTGTATATATCTTTTATCGTTGCTGTCTACCGAACCGGTGAGCACGCCGCAGTTGTTATAACCTGAAAGGGAAGGCTTTGTTAATGACGCACCGTCTCCGCCTCTTGCTTCCCATTGAACCGTGCCGTTTGTAAAAGCCGAATTTTCAACAAGGTTAAAGCTGCTTGCGTTTGCACTTTTTTCAAGCTGCACATCGTCTATCCAAACAGTGCCGCCCGTGTTGGCGCCCAAACCCATTGTTGCACGAACGGTGCCGCCGCTCGGGACTGTAAATGTTACGCTTCGACGTTCCCAACCGTTTGTTTTATTTGTAAATTCAATATTTTCACTTGATATATAATCGCCGTTCCCCGGTTGATGAATTTCTGCGAAAAGCTGAACGCCGTCTCCGGGAAGAACAGCACCGTTTGTGTTAACATAAGCCGATAACGTGTATGTGCCGCCGGGCAAATTGTTTATTGTTTGCACTGCGTTTACGCGCCCTGTGTTTGAAGTTGGTTTTGACACCTTAACTGATGAATCTGTTATATTCCCCTTGCTGCTGTCTATAGAAACAGACGCGCCTGCTGTGTCGTTTATATAAGTCCAATATCCGCTGGAAAGCGCTTTTGTAAAGCCCGGATTTGTAATATAGTTTGTGGTGCTTTGCAAAACACGTGATTCAGACAGAAGTTTGTTTGCTTTATTGCTTGTGTCGTTGCCTTTGTTCAATTCAAAAAACTGTGCCGAGCCGTCGGTATTGGATACAGTGCCCGTTGTTTGACCGAAATCGTTGAACTGATAAGTATAGCCGCGATTCTGCAAATCGGTTATGGTTGTTTCATTCTGTTTATATGAAAAACTGTATTTTTCAAGCAATTCGCTGTCGGACGCGCCCCAATTTATTGAAGTTACACGGCTTTGCTGAGACGAATCATAGCTGATTTTTGTGCGTGTTCCGTCTATTCCTTTTATCTGATTCAGCAGATTGCCCGTGTATCCCAAAGTTACAACGGATTTATCATTAAATGTAACTGTGTCCAAAAGCCCATTGCTATAGTGGAGCGTGGTTTTTCTATTGGCAGGATCGGTTATTCCCACAACCAGCTTGGGATCGTTTGCGGAATAAGTAAACGCATATATTCTGCGAACTCCGTCCTGAACATTTTTTATTCTTTTTACGCCGCTTACCGTTTCATACACAAGCATCGAAGATACGCCCGAAGGATTTTTTATTCTTCTGAGATCTCCCGCGCTGTCAAAATACATCTTGTTTTCATCTTTATCGGTAATAACGAATTTTGCATTTGTTTCATCTTTATCGGAACCCACGGCTATAATCTTTAACGAAAATCCTAAACCGTCTTCATCTTTGCCGTCTGTTTCCGAATTGTTTTCAAAATAAAACCAATGCTTTGTTCCGTCTGCGTCGTTAAGATAATATTTGTACCCGTTATCCCACAATTCGCCGCTTTCCTTATGAACGGAAATATGAAAATTTGTTTGAACTCGGTTTCCAAAATAAGTGTTATATGACGACTTATTAATATCAACCCGATTAGAGTTATATATAAGAGAAAGACTTACGGGCATATGGTTTCCGCCGCAATCCTGCGTAATAGGCTGTGAAAATATAAGGTTGCCGTTATAATTGTTTACGCTTGCAACGCCGCCGCGTCCCGCGCTGACGTCTGTGTATGACCAATAATCCTCATAACCTGACATATTGCGGTAGGTGATTGTCATCAACGGTCTGTTTTGAGGATATGTTGTATAATCAATTGAATAAAACCACGCTTTTGCGTCATCGGTTTTGGTTGTTGTTAAAGACAGACCGTAATTGTCGTAATCGCCCGAATACCATCCTCTGACCATATCGGTGATTTCAACTTCACGGAACTTTGTGAGATCCGTTTTTTCGGTGAGCATCATATAATCGGCAATATAATTTTCGCTGTCGGGCTTATTATTCCAAGTGACCTTCTTTTCATCCCAGTTATTCACAAGGCGTTTTATGTAGACAGGCAATCCGTTTTCACATTTGCGCAAGCCGATATAAAACCTTGCGTCAACAACCTTATCGGCAACGGTAAGTGCCGGCAGGGAAGTAAATTTCATATAGCTTTCGGTTTTGCCGAAAGGATAAGTGTTTCCAACATACAAGCTGCCCATATCGTCTGTGCCGGACGCCTTATAGCATTTGTTGGGATACGATGATGCAACGAATGCGGACTGCACACCGTTTGGAGTTTGATTTGTTTTCAGCATCGGATCCACAGTAACGGGGAACTCGCGATCCTCTGCCATGATCCAATCTTTATCGAGAGTTGTTTTTACAGTAAAGGTATTGTTTTTAGTGTCAACAAGGGAAAGCGTAATTCCATCTGAAATCTCGCCGTTTTCATCCTCCATATACGGAGCTTTGATAACATATACAACACTATTGTCTTCAGCGCGCAATTCCACTGTTTTATTATCTGTTTGAACGGGAACAAGACCGTTTACTTTGTAAACAGCCGTAAATTCGGTGGGAGCGTTTGCGCCTCCTAATATAATATTTTCTTTTAAACCGTTTGAGCCTACAATATATTCAAAATCCGTATTTTTATATACATCTTTATAAATAACATCAGAAGACAATTTCTCAAGGGTTGTCGGATCGCCGTCATCTTTAGATTCAACGATTTTGGCTGTGCTTTTCTTGGCGTTAGAATAATACCACGAAAGCTTATATTTGTTCTTTTCAATTCTTACGAATTTTTTACCGTTTGTCTTTTTTGAAAGTCGTATGCTGTAGTCAGCGGTACTGTTAACCAAATCTTTGTTTTTGAGTGTTTTACCTTCGTTTTCTTCTTCATCTGCGTCTACTTCTTTAAGAGAATTATCATAATCCACCCATTTGCCGTTTTGTTTGAAATGTACGGGTGCTGAATATTGCACTGCCTGAATTGTACCGTCGCTCATACGAAATTCTTTAGTGTATTCGCCGCGATTTTCAGTATATTCGCTCAGAATTTCCGCAGTATCTAAGTAATCATCAGAAGCAATTGATGAATCCGATTCTGTCTCATTAGCTGTTTCTGCTCCCCAAGCAGACATTGGCAGTATCTGCACTATCATTATTGCGGCTAAAAAGGCAGATATCATTTTCATAAATAAGTTTCTTTTAACTTCCATCACTTTAATCTCCTTTTTTATGAAATCAAATTTGTGTTTTTTATTAGATAATATTTATATTAATCGCCTTTCATATAAATTGTGTAAAAAATGAATTCAGCAATAATTATTATCAGCATTGAAAGCACTGTTTTTTTATTTATATTAATGTATAATACTTTCAAATTCTGATAGTTAATCAATTTAAATCCGAAATACTGTTATTTGGTAAAAAATTATCTGCAAGTTTGTAAGCAGCATCCTTATTGGGAGTATTTTCGCATTTTAAATAAAATGCATTGTCATCACCGATATATATTGTTCCAAACACCTTGTCAGAATTATCATTATAAACTGCATGAATTGTTGCAAAAGCATTGTTAAGCTCAGTATTCGGAACAGTCGCGGCATTTTGAATTTCTGATAAGTCAGATATCATTTCATCAGTAATATCTAAATCAACTTTAAATCCGTCGTAGTCAAGGTACATTTTACTTATATTTTGTAAAGAAGTATCTACACCATTTTGAACATCGGTATTATTAGTTGCATTGGAATTATCCTGTTTTGTGTCTGAATTTTCACTTGTGATGATATTGTCTTTATTTGTCTCTTCATGTGTAACTACATTTTTGCTACATGAAATAAATATTACTGACATTAAAATGCATAAAATCGGGAATATAATTTTTTTCAATTTTTATTACTCCTCTATCTTTAAAATTAATACCACTTATTTATCCAACCGTCTTCATCAGTAAATGGTTGTGTTGTGTTTTTGGTGTTGGATGTTGGTTCAGTTGTTGAAGTTGAAGATTGTTTTTCTTCTGCTTTAGTGGTTGTTGAATTATTTTGAATTGATGTTTCAAAAAGCACATCATTATCTGGGTTTTCAGCCTTGTTTAAAGAGGTTGGTTTTTTTGAATTGTCATTGTTGCTTACATTGCTTTTAACCGTGGTTTTCGGTTTCTGATTTTTTACAGATGTGGTTTTATCAGTATCTTTTTTTGAAACAGTCAGGATTGTTGTGTTTTCGTTAGTAACATATGTACCATCTTTAGCAGTCACAGCTTTGCCGTAAGGTTGTGTTTCAATTTCCGCAAATACACCTTGATTTTTGTCTGTTGTTGATATATTGCCTTTATCATCAGTAACAGGCTCATAGTAATGAGTAGTTCCATTAATATTAGTAACAGCAGTAGTTGAAACCGTTTCACTACTGCTGTTTACTGAACAAGAAACAAAGATACTGACAATAATAACCATTATTGCAATTAATAACAGTTCCTTTTTCATTGCTTACCAGCCGTCACCGCCGTCAACAACATTGTCGTCTTTGCCGAGATCACCGCTTGTTGTGATAACATCAATAGTTTTGAATTTTTCAATTTCTGTGATCGGTTTAATGTATTTTTCTTTCATATCTATACCTCCAAAAGATTTTTAACAGCGTTTTTAGTATTCGTATCTATTTCATTATCGGCTAAAACAAGATTTGCCACCTCGCCGAAAGAGC
>CANRMJ010000109.1 GCA_947631705.1 uncultured Clostridia bacterium | reverse complement strand
TTGGTCGGAGTGACAAGACTTGAACTTGCGGCCCCCAGACCCCCAGTCTGGTGCGCTACCATCTGCGCTACACCCCGTTCTTATTGCTGTTATATAATAGCACAACTTTTTTAAGAAATCAATAACTAATTTCCTGTTTTGGATATTTTCTTTAATAAAAATATATGATATAATTTTCAAAGCGATCAACTTGGCGCAATACTTCGGCAGGTGAATAATGTGGCAAAAAAGAAAAGAAACATATCCGACAAGATCAAAACGCTGTTATTCGGCAAAGACATACGCATTACAAACGGCGAGCCATATACGGAGATAAGAGAATTTGACTTTTCATCATATTATCCCGAAAACAATTATATTTATGATATGCCGCTGCCTAAAAATAATGTTTATGACATAAGGGATTTCGGTGCTGTTGCGAACGACAAAAGCGCCGACAATGCGCCTTTTATTAACGCAGCGTTTGATGCGGCTGAAAAAACGCACGGAACAGTGCTTATAGACGGAGGAGAATACACAACCACCACAATCTTTCTTAAATCAAACGTAACTCTTTTTATTGAACGCGGCTCATCTCTTACCGCAAACGATACGGGAAAGGGTTACACAAACAGAGCAATTATTTTCGGTGAAGGGCTTGAAAACATAACATTTACAGGAGGAGGAAAGCTCAAAGGCAACGGTCATCTTTTCGGCAGAAAACCTGTCTGTGAAAAGAACGCCACAACTCCCGACGAATACATAGACGTTATTGAAATGCGAAACGAATACAGAAAACAACTCAGATTTGCTCATCCGAGCAAATACGGGAGCCCCATTATCCTTAAAAGCTGCAAAAATATCAAAGCAGAGAATTTTATAATAGAAAACAGTGCTTATTGGACTTTTCGCTTGGAAAATTGCGGCAATGCGGAAATCAAAAATTTTATTATTAACAACAACCGCCACGTTGCAAACGCAGACGGGTTTGACTTAGTAGGTTCAAGCGACGTAATTATTGACCATTGCTTTGTTTCAACGGCAGACGACGGCATTGTAATCAAAAATGCGGTTTGGGAAGGTTGTAACAGAGAAATGAGAAACATAACAATCACCCGCTGTGAAATAATTTCCTGCACAAACGCCATTAAGGTCGGAACGGAAACTTCTCACGATATCAGCAATATCACTGTTGATAACTGCAAATTATTTATGACCGATTTATACCCTGGCTCGGTAAGCGCAATTTCATTGGAGGCGGTTGACGGAGCAGTGCTGAAAGACGTTCGCATTAGCAACATTGAATCCAACCGATGCTCTTGTCCTCTTTTTATCAGACTCGGAAACAGGAACAGAGCCGCCACGGTAAATGCTCAGAGCGCAAGAGCCATTGAATTCGGCGAAAAGAGTAAAAAGGGCGCGATTGCAAACAAAAATCAATTTAATATGAAAAGCGAAATTCATGATATATCCGTTAAAAATTTTAAAGCCTATGAGGTTGAAATACCGATTATGATTTGCGGTTTCAGGCAAAAAGGGAAAACAAAAAGGGTTAAAAACATCACCCTTGAAAACGTGAACATTCAGCTTTCTCAGCGACCTGATACTGTTGACAGACGGTTATTTATACCCGAATATGCCAAAGAATACCCCGAATGTAACAGGTTTAGGAATTTGCCAAGTTACGGGCTTTTTATCCGTCATGCCGAAAATATAACAATTAAAAATTTTTCCTGCTCCGCAAAGAAAACGTGGAAAAAAGAAAAATATATTAAGGATTTGATTTAAGTTTTATTTCTGCTTTTCTCCCATTTTGCAAGAATATCGGAATATTCCCGATATTTATGAGGTCTTATCGGTCTTTCAAACGGCGGAGAATTGAAATACAGCAGTAAGCACTCCCCTATTTCTTTATAATTCTTAACGAATTCGTACCCTATTAACTCACCGTTTTTAATTCTTTTTTTATTCAAATTGTGATAAGGATACATTTGTTAAATTCCTTTCTGATAATTTTTTAAAAAATGCACACCCTAATTGAGGGTGATAAATATGAAAAACAAACAAAACAAACAGCAAAATCAGCAGAACCAGCAAAATCAACAAAATCAACAAAATCAGCAAAATCAGCAAAATCAGCAGAATCAGCAGAACTATCAAAACCGCCAGAATCAACAACAGCAGTAAAGAGCGCCTCGTTGTTTTTCAAAACGCGATATTAAAAAGTTGCAGCAGTTAAAAGACTGCTGCTTTTTTTAAAGGGTTAAATTCCCGTTTCCTATATTATGCCCTAAAAAGTTAAATAAAAACGATTGAAAAACCTACTAATCATATGTTATTATTGGTATATATTAAGGAAGTGTAAGTGATGAAAATTTCAACAAAAGGAAGATATGCCCTCAGAATGCTTGTTGACCTTGCCGAACACAAAAATGATGGGTATATTGCCTTAAAAGACATAGCAAAAAGGCAGGATATTTCAAAAAAATATCTTGAACAGATTGTATCTGTTTTAAACAAGCCGGAAATATTAAAAACAAACAGAGGTTATCAGGGAGGATATCAGCTTGCAAAATCCCCTGAAAACTACACTGTCGGCGAAATTCTTCGCATAACAGAGGGCGGTCTTGCTCCTGTAAGCTGCCTTGAACATAATAAAAACGAATGTGAAAAAAGCTCCTATTGCGAAACGCTTTTTGTATGGGAGGGACTTTATAAAACGATTACAGAATATCTTGACAGCATTACACTCCAGGATATAATAGACCGTAAAATAAATTCCGACGGTTTTGATTATGTAATATAAAACGGAAAGACAAAGCAGATTTAAATTATAAAAAAGGCACAGAATATTTGTTTATCAATTTCTGTGCCCTGTTTATTATTCATCTATCAGCATATTCGTTTCGAGTGTCTTTCGTATTTTCTTTTTGGCGTCATAAATCCTTTTACGCACATTGGTGTCGGAAATATTCATAATATTTGCTATCTCCTTAGACTTATAACCGAATATAATTTTTAAAACCAACGGGATCTTATACATATCGTCAAGCTGAGCTATTGCGCTTCTTACAAGTCCTATGTCAAAGTTTCTTATATAACATTCCTCTGCCGCCGGTTCAAATTTTTCAACGTTAATATTTTCAACGTCCACGATTTTCATCTCGGCACGGTATCGCTTGATTGCAATGCATTTAACAACTATGCAAACATAATTTCTCATTTTCGGTGAGTCAACGTCGTTTATGCGCTCAAAATTTTCAGTAAGATACAAAAACGCATCCTGCACACTGTCTTCCGCATACTGGGCGTCCTTTGTCATTGAATAGGCAACTTTATACATAAGATTTCCGTATTTATAATAAATATCATCGCAGCTTTGAATTCGATTTTCCTTTAGATTTGTATTATTTACTCCTTTTTCCATTTTTGACTTTTCTCCATCCGCGCCTTTAGCTCTTAAATATGTATAAATCTAACGTTTCATTAAAGCACAGGGAAAAAACAAAATCAATGCAATATGCAAAACTATGCATTTTTATTGAAAAAATATGAACATTCATAAATTTTTTATAAATTAATTACATTATTTTTGATATATTCCCGCTTTTTCAAAAACAGTTTGTAAAAGAATGAAAAAAGCGTATAATATAAATCAGCAATATATTATAATAAGAAAGGTTGCTTTAAATTGGCTCTTGAAGAAGACGTTGTTGATAAATTGATTGAGAAAAAATATCATATTTCATTTGCCGAAAGCTGCACGGGAGGACTGTGCTGCGGAACGCTCGTTAACGTTACAAACGCATCACAGGTGCTTGACGTTTCTTTTACCACTTACGCAAACGAGGCAAAAATCAAATTTTTGGGTGTAAACGCCGAAACGATTCTCGACAACGGCGTTGTTTCCGAGGAGGTTGCCCGTGAAATGGCAATAGGTGTTGCTAAGGCTGCCGAAAGCGAAGTGGGAGTAGGAGTTACGGGAGTGGCAGGTCCGGGCGGTTCAACGGCAAAAAAACCTATCGGCATGGTTTGTTTCGGTTTTTATGTAAACGGCAACGTTGTTACGTATACAAAACAGTTTGGCGAAATAGGCAGAAATCAGGTTAGAAAATCAAGTGTTGAATTTGTTTTTTCAACTCTTAAAGATTTGCTTAAATAAATAATCGCTCTGCATTATCGCCATAAATCAATAAAAAATATATTTTTAATAAAAATCAAGCATTTCGGTTTTTGCTCTTGACCGAAATGCTTTTTTATTGTATAATTCATAACGTTGACTGTGTTAGTTAAATAATATACTTAATATGCTGGAGTGGCACAGTTGGTAGCGCAGCTGATTCGTAATCAGCAGGTCGTGGGTTCAAGTCCCATCTCCAGCTCCAAAAAAGAGGCTGTAAAAAACAGCCAAAGAAAAATCCGGGATTCACGGAAAAGTGAGTCCCGGTAGTTTTTTGTGATTAACTTTCATCACTTCTGAACTGCCCCGGATTGTGCAGACAGTGCAAAAAGACCATAGTCGATGTAAAGAATAAAATTATTAAGCAACAAACTGATTTCGTTTATCAAACGGAGGCACTTTTGTTTTTGGTTGAATACGATAATTGTTGTAAAAGCTTATGTATTCAGCTATGCATTGTGCCACAATGACAACGCAGAGATTGAACTTTGAGCGCTTGGTAGGGAGAGCGAAAGTCGCCAAATATAGAAAATTTGGAGAAAATGGCGAAGTGGATGTCAAATTGGTTTGTTCGTTGTTCTTCGGTTGCTCTTTTTTGTTTGATTCATTTTTCGCTTCCCCTGATTTTATGCTTGCTTTATTACAGTTCCCAGCTGATGCAATTCAGGCAGCCGCCGACTGCGGCAATTTCGCGGATAT
>CANRMJ010000108.1 GCA_947631705.1 uncultured Clostridia bacterium | reverse complement strand
GATGTTTCAACGGATTATCTCTTGAATGTTAAAACAGGAAATGTAAATAATTTCTTGGAAGATGAATTGTTAAGAGTTTTTCGTTCTATGACAACTGAACAGCAATCGTTGTTTATTGAACAGGGCAAGGTTTTTGTTAAAGCTAATATTACAAAAGAAAAGGTAAAATCATCATAGGAAATTTTAATAAAATATAATTTTAAGCCATTGAAAATGCTTTCAGTTTATAACTGTTAGGCATAATCAATGGCTTTATTTATTTTACTATTGGATTCAACGGGCGGTTATGATTAATCAAAATTTTTCTTGATATCGTTAAGAACCTTTTTTTCTATTCTTGAAACATAGCTCCTGCTGATATTAAGACGCTGCGCAACTTCGCGTTGTGTTAATGGTTTTGCGTTGTTAAGCCCGTAGCGCAGAATAATTATCTCTTTTTCGCGCTCGTCATCCATATTCGCAATTATTTTTGAAACCTTTTCCCATTTTATTTTCTTTTCAAGATCCTCTGCCAAATCTCTGCTGTCGCTTATCGTTTCCTGAATCGTGAGGGGATTCCCGTCCTTGTCAATTTCAATTGAATCGCCAAGGTAAACGTCTGTGGAATTTTTCCGTATGTTGCGAAAATGCATCAGTATTTCATTTTCAATGCAGCGGCTGGCGTATGTGGCGAGCTTGATTCCCTTTGCCGGATTAAAGCTGTCTATAGCTTTTATAAGACCGATTGTGCCTATTGAAATCAAATCGTCCGTGTCGTTTGTTTTGGAATAATACTTTTTTACAATGTGGCTCACAAGACGCAAATTTCGCTCTATCAGCAGTGCTCGTGCGTCTTTATCACCGTTTTTCAGGCGCTCAAGCGCCTCTTTTTCTTCTCTCGGTGAAAGAGGTTTCGGAAAACTTGAAGTGTTGCTTATGTGCAGAATAAAGTATAGCAGATTTGCACTTAAAAAGGACATTATTGCAGAAAACATTTTCATCACCGATTAATAATATGATAAAGTTCTTTTACAAATTCTTTTCAATTTTCAAAATTGAGTGCATAAACAGAATTAAGTTTAACACCTTCCGCGCAACTTTGTGCGGCTCATAGAGCCATACCGTTCGGGCTGTTTTTTGCGGTATTTTTTGTTGTCAATTTTACCAAAAATTGTAAAATTTCTTTAAAACAAATATTAATAAACTGTGAATAAAAAATAAAATAAATTTAAATTCTATGTTAGATTTATTTCTTTTTTGTTTTAAGTATGGGAAGATTATCTCGCTGTTATAGTGCGAATTGCACTAAAAACCTTATGGGAATAAATTGCAAAAAGCGCAACCGACACACATTTTTTTGAAAAAAAGGAGAGGTTTATATGAAAACAGGCAAGAAACTACTCAGTTTTTTCTTGGCGGTTATTATGGTTGTTACAACTTGTTCTGCCGGATTTACTGCATTTGCAAAGGATGAGAAAGACGATTTATGGTCTTCCTCCAGCGATGCAAAAGACGTTTTCAAGGCTCTTGAAAATTTGGCAGACGATTATCTTCCGGGTCTTCTTATGGGTATAGACGCCGTATCAACTCCCGTTTACAAAAAGCATGCCAGGGAATTGGGCAAGACTGTGGATGAACTTACTGAGCAGGAGAAGAATGTTATTGCCGATAACACAACAATTTCCGAAATTCTCGGCGTTCTTCAGCCTGTGATCCTCAATGCCCTTGAGGAAAAAAGCAAAAAAGATTTTTTAGTGGAATATTACCGTAAACTCGGTTATGGATATGGTGATAACCTCCCCGGTTATATGCTTGACTACTATAACTATCTTGACGAAAGAGAAGGGGATTTGTCATATTACACGATTTTGTCGATTTGCAGTAAGTATGCGAATAAATTAGGCGGAGAAGCGGAAAAAACTCTTAAAGAGTGGCAGGATGAGCTGCTTCCGCTTGCAGACCTCTTTGAGCAGGAAAGCGCTAAATCCAATTCATATAACGAAATTTTATCTCGCATTGCGGATAGGTACGGTGACGTGTATTCGGCAAGTCTTTATGACCTTGAACAGTTTTTTAAGTCTTCAACGGTTGACGGAAAAACAAAATATGAACATATATCCGATGATGAATTGCCCGTTATTGAATATTTTATAAATATGTATTCTCCTTTATTTAATAAATATAACATTCCACTAGAAACTCCTGCCGAGCTTTTTTACTACGCGCTTGGAAGCGGTGTGCCTATTGTGCTTTGTTATATGTATTATAGTTACATACATTTGGGCGGCGGCAAAGTTACTTTCACCGGCAAAGCGGATTTCTTCGGTTTAGGTGAAATCAATTACGATTTAACGGAGGATATAACTCCCTATAACTGTGTATCGTTGCTCGTTGACGCAACTATAAAGGGCGCAAATATTTCTGCTGATGAGTTCTACTCAAATTTCAGCGAAAACAGAGCGCAGGCTGAATCAATTGTGGAATTATACGCCTATTTGGCTTATTCCGGCACAATTATTTTGGGCGGTGAATCTCAGGGAAAAGACAGCCCTTACTATATTTATATTGTTAAGGGTTTAGCTGTGGAAAAAGGATACGTCAAAGACGCTGCCGAGTTCGATAGTATGGTTGCCGATTTGATGCCCGATGGCTGGGGGACAAAGGATTGCGTTCTCACAGACGAACAGATTGCCGATATGGGGTCTGTTATTAATTCGTTACACTCCGGCTCAACTCTTGACAGTTATTATGACGGAGAAACAATTCAGCTTGATTACGGAAGCAATGGTATAACTGACGATGTGTACGCTGTTATGCCGTCAGTCCTCAAGGATACCGTGGTTGCCGAATACCTTAAAATGATTAATGGATCAAGTGCAAACGATCACCGTTTGGGCGTTATATATTCGTTTATCGGAAGAAACGCTAATGAAAAAAAATGTGAATACAGAATTATCACACACCCGGACACAAAAAGGGGAGAAGTTTCAAAGGGAACAGTCGGTATTGTCAGCTCAAATATTGATCCTTATTCAAGAGACGTATACGACCGTTTCGTCACATCTAAGTTAGCCGAATATCAAAGCTATGAGGAGATGGCTCAGGCTGTTGAAGACAAAACTATTCAGGGTATGATTGTACCGACTGATATTTACAATGAGCTTAAAAAAGATTCAAGATTCAGCAACTTATCCTCTTTTAGGGTAATGACCTATTATTACAGAGAGCTTGAAGACGAGGCGGGCAATAAGCATCTTACGCTTGAAAACACCGAACCTCAAATAGGCTCCAAAAACGGCAGAGACGCAGACGGAAATATTCAGCCGAATACAATAAACGGTTATTTCGCGGAAGCCGAATACTATGCTTATTCCAAGCTCCTTGCGGAGTTTGCGGGTATTGAACAGCTTGAATTTAACAATAAAACGTCTCTTAAAGAGCTTATTGATGTTGACACATTTGCTCTTTCGGATTTGAATGAAAGCATGACCTTAAAGGTTACTCTTACCCCTGAGCAGAAGGCTGTTCTCAACGGCGATTATGATTTAACGGGTGAGCTTGGAAAAGAGCTTGTTAACTATATATTAAATGACACGATATTTAATATAGATATATTGGGTCAAGACTTAACGCAGTTTATAAACAATATACTTGAAACGCCGATTGACTTAAATACCACCCTTAAAGATATATGGGCAAGACTTGTTGATGAGCCTGTTGCCGCTGTTTTTGAGCTTTTGCCCGCGCTTATTGTTTTAGCGGATGAGGTTATTGTTCCTTTCATATTAAACGGACCCGCAACGGAAAACACGAATAAAGATGTTTTCAACAATATGATGACTATGCCTCTGCTCGGCACAGATTCGGAAGACTGGGGAATTATAGGCGATATTGTAGGTAAATGTATTTCTCAGGTAGGCGGAAGTGAAGTAGGTATGGGTCAGTTCGGCTGGGATCTGAACACTATTCTTCCATCCGTTATCCATTGGCTTCTCGGTGATAATTCATACACATATACCTATTACAATGTAACCGATAACGGCGACGGAACTTTCACCTACGGTGAAACAACAACCGGCGCTCTCGGCACAAAATATAACAACAACAATGAAAAAACCGGCTTGGAGCCCGTTTTGTTCAACGTATATGCTCTCGATAAGCTCCTTGCCGGCGCGTCAATTAAGGATCTTACAGACGACGCCGCAAGAGAGGCTGTGACCGAGCTTGCGACCTTTGCCTGTGAAGTTGTTGACGAATATGTTGCCGAGCACGGCGAGGATGTTGCGTTCTATTTTGACAAGGAGCAACTAACTCCTACAAATAAGGGTCTTAACAATATCAGCGTTGCGATTCCTAAATTGATTAACGCGCTTGGTCAGAAATTTAACGAGAAATACGGCATTGATACCGATTGGTCATTTGGTACTTTCGGTCAGTCCGAAGATAAATACGACGGATTTGTTTACAATGCAGGGTTGCAGAAATTTAAGGATTTGGCAACCAGGAGCGCTCAAGCGCCTGAATGTCTTGACGTTTTTGTGGATCTCTTTGTAAATAACTGGATAAACGCTCTTACCGATTTCATAAACGGCATCGTTTCAACAGATAACGCTGTTACTAAAGAAATCCCGCTTGTTGCCGAGCTTTTCAAAGCGCTTGATTTGTTTGGCGAAAAGAGCGTATTAACGGATGTTCTAAACAGTTTCTTCCTTATGTCAAGAGACAGCAAAGCCTCCTTCACCTTTGAGGAAAGAGAAAACGGATATGTGGGTCTCAGCAAGTTGAGCGCATACTTCCTGCTTATCAACCTTGAGCCCATCGTAAATATAGTTATAGATATCGTTAACGGCGGTATCGGCGGGAACAATAGTGAGGAGCCGCCCGCAAGCAATCCTCCTTCAACCGATAACGGCGGTAACAGCAATGCTTTTGATATAAAGAGCATC
>CANRMJ010000107.1 GCA_947631705.1 uncultured Clostridia bacterium | reverse complement strand
TCGACCTCCTGCGTGACAGGCAGGCGTTCTAACCAGCTGAACTACCGGGCCGTTTACTTGCAAATGGTATTATACGAAATAGTTTTAACATTGTCAAGTGATGCGCGGTTGAAATTTGTAAAAAATATGCTATAATATCATTATTATGATTACTAAAAATTATCACACCCACACTAAAAGATGCCGCCATGCCGTTGGGGCGGACAGGGAATATGTTACCGTGGCGGCAGACAGCGGATATGAAGAAATCGGTTTTTCAGACCACGCCCCGATGCTGTTTCCTAACGGCTATTATTCGGGCTTCAGAATGTATCCCGAAGAAACGGAAGATTATATTTCGTCTTTAAAATTGCTGCAAAGGGAATTCCGCAATAAAATCAATATTTTGATAGGCTTTGAACTTGAATATTATCCGAGCCTGTTTGACGACGAACTTCGCTTTCTAAAGCAGTTTGATATTGATTATCTGATTTTAGGTCAGCATTGCACTCTTAACGAATACGAAAACGGAGCGATTTATTGCGGTTCGCCGACTAAATCCGTTGAATCGCTTGACAGTTATGTTAAACAGATAATCAATGGTCTTGAAACCGAAAAATTCACTTATGCCGCGCATCCCGATTTGATAAATTTTTTAGGAGACAGCGGCGTTTACGAGGAAAAAATGTATTTTCTCTGCAAGGAAATAAAGCGGCTCGGCTATCCTATTGAATTCAATATTCTCGGATTTGTTGACGGGCGCAATTATCCTAACGATAAATTTTGGAGAATAGCCGCGGAAGTAAAAAACGATGTGATTATTGGGATAGACGCTCATAATCCCAATGCTTATTACGACAGGGATTCTGTGATTGCGGCTCAAAATTATCTTGAAAAGCTCGGATTAACGGCAAACAATGATATAGAGCTCATTAAACCGTGATACTTATTATCGAAAAGAGGGGCTTGGTGTGAACAAATTAAAAAAATATATAAACAGCGAATATCATTTTGACAAGCCTGTTATGTTTGGCATACTGTCTGCTATTTGGGCGATTTCCGGAATATACGGATTTGTATACGAATTTATTTTTTACTATTTTAACGGCGGAATGAAAGATTGGTATTGGCGTGGCGGCTGTTTCGGTCCGTGGATAGTTATTTACGGTATAGGCGCGCTGCTTATCTTCTTTCTTGCCTACAGATTAAAGAAAAAGCCGTTGGCTGTTTTTTTGGTCAGCGGTCTTGGCTGCGGGGCTCTTGAATTTTTAACGGGCGCTGCTTTCTATTATCTTATGGACGGAAAGCGGAACTGGGATTATAACAAGGAAATTCTTAATTTCGGAAATATAAACGGTTTTGTTTGCCTCCGTTCCGTTTTGATTTTTGCCGTATCAGGCCTTTTGCTTATATATTTAATAGTACCTATTCTTTTTTACCTTGCTAAAAAGGTAAACAGAAAGCTGTTTTTGATTGTTTCCATCGCAATAGGCGTTTTGTTCTTGGCAGATGTTATATACAATACTGTTATTGCGCCTCATTTTCCCGATTTATACACAGCCGCGGATTTATACGGAAGTCTTGGCTTTAAATTTATGAAGTTTTAGAAATTGCGGTGTAATAATGGAATTCTACGAGCTTATAGAAAAAATAATTGGCTTTATACCCGATGAATTTGAAAATTTACGCAATTTTTCCGAAATTGTTATGCCGTGGTTTTTGGGAATTTGTACTGCCGCAACCTGCCTTTTCGGTCATAAGGTTCACACTGTTTGGAAGGCTTTTCTGTTTTTTTGGATCGGATTTTTTATACCGTTGCTTATACTTCAAATAATTCTTGAACCAACGGGGGCTTTGTTTTGGCTTTGTACCGTGCTTTGTGCTGTTTTGGGAGTTCTGTGCGCAGTTTACTCAAAAAAGATTCATAAAGCCGAATTGTTTATAACAACATTTTTTATTGTGTTTATTTCCGTTCCTGCCTACCTTTCTTTCCTGGGCAATTCAGGCAGTATACTTGCGGGTTTATTGTTGCGGCGGCTGTTCTCAGCATCAAATACAAGTATTTAACGGTTATAGTAACAACCTCTTTTTCAGGGTCGTTTATGCTGTTTAATATTATAGAAAGTAAAACGGGACTGTCTCATATTCCGATCACCGTGTTTGCGATTGCTTTTGCTCTGTGCGGATTGGCAGTGCAGTGTTATGTGGAAAAAGAGGAACTTAAAGAAACGCGCGAAAATTTGAAAAAGCGAAAAAATCAAATTAAATCAGTTTCGCAAAAAATTAAATCAAACGGTAAAAAATAAAAGGAGAGAACCAAAAAATCTCTCCTTTTGTTTTATACGATTTTATTTTGTTTAAGCTGTTTCTGCCGCATTTTTATCGGCGCGTTTAATTTTTTTCTTTTTAATTCTTTTTATAATATGCTTTATAAAAAGTGCTGCTAAAAGAACCGTTAGGCACATTACAAGAAACGACGCGATAATTATTATTGCCGCGTAAAAATCGGAGATAACGTAAATTCTGCATAGTGCAAAATGCCCATTTAAATCAGCTGTAATCGTTGCCTCGCCGGTTTCTTTCGCAATTATATTTCCGTTACCGTCAACCTCCGCAACGTTTGAGTCTGTGCTGTTCCATTCAATTTCGCTGCCGTTCGTTTTTTTATCAAGCACGGTGGATTTAAGCGAATATTTGGCGTTTTCGGTTGTAATCAGCATATTTCTGTTTAACCGAACGAAGAGTGAATCGGAATAAGGAATTTCAAACAAAGCTGTTGATTCGTTGTTTGATATAATTTCCGGCTCATTTGAATTTATTTCTATTGTAATACCGCCGTTTCCGAAAACGGGTTCATTAAGTGAATAGACATTAACAGTGTCGTTTTCATTGGATTTTGAAATAAATATATCAAGAGGCTTGATTTCTCCTGTAATATTTGCCGTTATCATCTTATTCTTTGTGTAAAAATAGCAGGCGGAGTTTTGATTTTGACCGCTAAAGCGGTATACGGCAGCATCGCTGTCGGATATTTCGATTTCTTTATTGCCGATATATGCAATTTTATAAACGTTCTCTATTTGTGACTGCACTTTTGATTTGATTTCAAATTCAAAAATTGAGCTGTCGCTTTTTTTCTGTTCAACGGTAAAGGTGAAATATTTTTCCGAAATTTTTGCATTGTCGGGTTTCCCGCTGTATGCGTCTGATCTGGCGGTTTTATCAAGTTTAGCAATCAATTCGTTTCCGAGATAAATTAAAATATAATTTTCGTCCTCATCGGTTTTGATTTCTTTGTCCGAATAAACAACAATTTTATCGTGACCGCCCGAATCAAGGATTGTATCGGAACCGTCGCCTTCGTAATACAAATAAGTGTCGTTGTTTGCGCCGCCGTCTAAAAAGTCGTTCCCTAAAGAACCAATCAAAATGTCGTTGCTGTCTCCCGAATCAAGAAAATCATTTCCTTCGCCGCCGTAAATAACGTCAAATTCACTGTGCATCCTCTGCGCGGTCAAAAGATTCGCTTTTGTGTTGCCAAGCAAAACCGCGCCGTTTGAATTTGTAATTTGTATTTGATCTTTAATGCTGTTGTTCAGGTAACTTTCGTTTGCGGCTGCCGATAATGAAATTGAATCAGAGCTGCTGTCTATCTCAATCATATGATTGATTGAGTGAGCAAAAAATTTGTTGCCGTTGCTTTTGTTTTCATGCTTTACAGAGTTTTTGAACAGACCGTATTCATATGTGCCCACAACAAAATCGTGTTTATTAACATGGTCTAATGTTTTCCAAAGATCAAAACCGCGGTAAACCCTGCCGAAAATTTCCGCATTGTCGTAGTAGAGCGTGCCGGTCATTTGTGCCGCGTTAAAAGTTTCCGCTTTCCAGCCGTAATACTGAGCAACTTCTGTTGCCAAAGCCCCGCCGAGAGAATGCCCCGTTGAAGAAAATTCATATTCCGAATTTTCGGTTATGTATTTTTCCGTTAATTTTAAAGTGTCGTTGATTTGCGGGGCGTCAACGGAAATAAGGCCGAATTCCGCGTCATTTACACCGTCTTTTCCAAGAGCGTCGGTAGTTCCTCTGAAAGAAAACACAATTTGCTTTTTCTCCTCGTTTTTAAACGCGCAAGCAAAAAAGCCGCTTTCTTCGTTTGCGAAAACTTCATCCAATATCCAGCCGTTCAAATATTTTTTCAGTATATCCGATGTGTTCGCTTTACCTGTTTTATTTTTTAAATAAAGGCGATTTGCATTTTTCAGCATATCCTCGTTTTCCGCAATTTTATCAACAGATAAGCCCGAACATCCCAACAAGTCGCAGTATGATAAATTACTGAAAAGCAAATATTCAATATTCGTTACTTCGGTTTTGTTTTCATGCGGCGCATCGGAAAGGGCAAGAGCTGTTTTTGGAAATGCAAATGTGCAGAAAACAATAACAGTTATAACAATTAATTTAACTCTCTTAAATAAAGTATCCATTTTATTTGTTCCAAACATATTTTTAAAATATTATACCGCCGTTAATTAATTCTTGTCAAGATTTCGGGAAATCGCGAATAAACAGTCTGATAGCAAGCGGATATAATCAGATTTCTACACGCTGACAGACTTCGGGAAACGGAACTGAATTCGCCTTTTGGCAATTTATAAATGGACAATTAATTGTTATGATGATATAATTATTGAAAACAATTGATCGACTAATCGGGATTTAGCTGAGTGTTGAGTTTACGGAAGAAGTGATAATATATGAGAATAGCCGTGCTGGGTGATATACACAGCAATCACATCGCACTTGAAGCCTGTATGGATTGGATACATAAAAACCGCATTGATGGCATTGCGTTCCTCGGAGATTATGTTTCCGGCTGCCCATATCCTCAAAAGACAATGCGCATAATCCGCATATATCCCCCAAAATTATATGACAGGGTTTGTTCGCGGAAACCGTGAAGATTATATGC
>CANRMJ010000106.1 GCA_947631705.1 uncultured Clostridia bacterium | reverse complement strand
TGCGGATTTAGCTCATCCGGTAGAGCGCCACCTTGCCAAGGTGGAGGTGGCGAGTTCGAGTCTCGTAATCCGCTCCATCGGGCACTATTATTAGTGCCCATTATATTCGGCACCATAGCCAAGAGGTAAGGCAGAGCTCTGCAAAAGCTTTATCCCCAGTTCGATTCTGGGTGGTGCCTCCATTCCAAGGCGTTTCACTTGAAACGCCTTGTTTTTTCCCAATTTAAGGATTTTTATGTGCAATATTTACAATTTGTTCATATTTGAGCCCATCATTTTTAATTTTTTTGTTGAAATTTGAATTTAATAATGTTATACTACCAATAGACTTTATAAGGAGGTCACTGCCTTGAGTAAAGAATCAAAGCTCAATAAAAAAGAGGCTAAGGCTGCCAAGAAGGCCGCTAAGCTCGAAAAAGCCGCGCAGAAAAACGCCGCTAAAGCTGAAAAGCAGCACGCCAAAGCATATGATAAGTTTGTTAAAGAAACAACAAAGAAAAATGCCAAGGGCGAGAAGAAGGCTGCCGCTAAAGGTGTTGCGTTCACAGCCGCCGCTATCCCCGCGATTGATGAATTTCAGTCTAAAAGTGAGTTGAAGGCTGCCAAGGCAAACGAAAAAGCCTACAACTCAATGGTTAAAAAGATTGAAAAGAAAAATGCCAAGTTAGAGAAAAAAGCAGCTAAAAAAGGTAAGCCCTTCGTTCCTATTGCTGTTCCTGAACAGGATGAGGTTATTGCTCTGGAAAATAAGAAGAGAAAAGTGTTTACGATGATTCTTCTTATTCTTCTCATTTGGGCTATGGTTTATTTCATCATTATGTGGTTTATGTATGTTGCTCCTCAGCGCCCTGTAAATGCAGAGGATGAAACAACAAGTAAGGTTGCGTCATACGATTATGAAACATATTCCAATCCACATGAAATAACAACCACACCTGATTACAGCATTGCTGATTCAAAGCTTTTACTTCAGCAGATTATTCATGATAACTGGAAAGAAATCGGTTATTCGTCAGACGTTAGCAATAATTCTATTACATATAATAATCGAACTGTCACGGTTAACAATGCTGATTGCCGCGTGTTCACCTGTGAAGGTAAAACCTTTGCTGTTGCGGTTAAACACACAAGCTGTTATGTTTATGAAAACGGCAAATATGAGCCGCTTACATTTAATGATACAGATATAATTTTCAAATAAAATTCAAATAATGGAATTTACTGCCTTGCTTTTGCAGGGCAGTTTTTTATTTATAAATTTTTATTTATAAATTCTGTTTATTAATTTTTAATCATTTTGGATAATACAGACAAAAATTTGAAAAAAAGGTATGTACTTTTTGTTGCAACTATGATAAGATATTCTTACGTTTTTAGTTTAAGGGGGAAATTTATGAAAACAAAAAAGAAAAGCGGTGCAAAGCGGCTGTCCACAGGAGAAGTTGTAACTTACTCGTTGGGTTCGCTCGGCGCTCAGTTCAGCGGAAACTGTGTAAACGCGTTTTTTCTGATTTATCTGTGCATTTATCAGGGACTTAATCCGCTTGTGATGACTGTGGCGTTTGTGCTTGCAAAAATGTGGGACGCAATAAACGACCCAATGCTTGCCGCAATCATTAACAACGTAAAAAAATCGCGATTCGGAAGATACAGACCTTGGATTTTCTTCGGCGCCGTTACTAACGCCGCAACGCTTGTTGCTATGTTTGTTCCGTTGGGTGAAGACGTATCCACGGTTGGTAAATATGTATATTATATTTCTATGTATGTTCTTTGGGGTATGTCATTTACTCTTGTTGATGTTCCGTTTTGGACAATGCTGCCCACAATTGCAAACACTACTTCCGAGCGAAACAGAGCGAGCTCAATGGCAAAGCTCATCGGCGGTCTCGGCGGGTTCCTTGTTGGCATGATCGGAACATCTATTATACTTCCGAATTTCTCTCAAAACGGAATGAAAAGCGCATATATGATAATCGGTGCCACGGCAGGAATGATAATGATTATATTTTTGCTTGTAATGGTTATTTTCAACAAAGAAAAATATCCCATTCCTCATTCCAATGTCAGTCTTAAAACGGTGATAAAGCTTTTCAAGTCAAACGATCAGCTTCGACCTTATGCTTTCAGCCTTGTTCTCTATCTGTCGGGAGTTAATATTGCCACCTCGCAGCTTTTATATTTATATACATACTGCTATCAGGACGGCGCAAATCTTCTTGATTCCGCTTACAGCTACACGCTTTTTTGGGTGGTTGCCTGCACAGGGCAGGGAATAGCTATGTTCTTTTATGACCAAATCACTAAGAAAATTCCGCGTGAAAAGATTTATGAGTTTTCATTTTGGGGCTGCGTATTCAGCTACATACTAATGTTTATAATTTTCTTTTTCCTTGAAGAAAAGCATTATCTTTTCAACGCAATCGCAATTGCTCTTTCCGGCACCTTTGTAATGCTTGCGTCAGGTTTAAATCAAATCGGCAGCACTGTTATGATCGCCGATATAACCGATTACGGCGAATATAAAACAGGCAAGCGCGCAGACAGTATTATGTTCAGCGTTTCAACGCTTATTCAAAAAATTGCCGGTGCAATGGCAATGCTTATTCTCGGAATAGGCATATCCGTTGCCGGACTTCCGACAATATCCGATTTGCCAATTGCCAATCCCGACGGCTCGTATAAAACAACCGTAAGCGCTTTTTATGATGACGATAAATATTTAATCAGCAGCGAGGAAACGTGGGAGCTTGTTCAGAGCGACAGTCAGTATGACGGCAAGGCGGAATTTGTTGAAGATAATCTTATTTCAAACAAAAGCCTTACTATTCTCCGAAGCTTTATGTTCTTGATGCCGATTCCTCTTTGTATTATTGCTTACTTTATTTATAAAAAGAAATATATTTTATATGGCAAAACTTACGATGATATAAAATCGGAAATTGACCGAAGAAGAATAGAAAACGGTTTTATTGATGATTCTGAAAATACATCTGCTTAAACAATATTTATTTTTAAATTCTTGCGGTTTTTATCCGCCCGCGACAGAAACCGCAAATAAATGTGAAGGCGGGCAGAAAGAGAAGGTTTTATTATGGCTAATAATAATTGGTATAAGGATGTTGTGTGCTATCAGATTTGGCCGCGTTCTTTTTGTGACGGAAACGGCGACGGCATCGGCGATCTTGAAGGTGTGCTTTCTAAGCTTGATTATTTAAAGGATCTCGGTATAAACTGCATTTGGTTTTCTCCTTTATATTGCTCGCCAAATGCCGATTTTGGCTACGATATATCAGATTACAGAAAAATTTCTCCCGATTACGGCGATAATGAGCTATTCAAGAAGGTTCTTGATGAGGCGCATAAACGCGGAATAAAGGTTATTATGGACCTTGTTGTTAATCACACTTCAGATGAGCATAAATGGTTTAAAGAAGGAATTGACAAAAACAGTCCTTATCACGATTATTATATCTGGCGGGACGGTAAGCCCGGCGGAAAGCGCCCGAATAACTGGTCTTCACTTTTTGAGGGAAAAGCGTGGGAGTACAATTCAACAAACAATCAATATTATCTTCACCTTTTCGCCAAAAAGCAGGCGGATCTTAATATGGATAACCCTAAGGTTCGCGAGGAAGTAAAGGAAATTATGCGTTTTTGGCTTGATATGGGTGTAGACGGATTCCGCGAAGACGTTATTACCTTTATTTCAAAGCGAGAGGGACTTCCGAACGGTGTTCCGATACCGCAAGCCACGGGAATGGAGCATTATAAAGACGGTCCTCATATCCATGAATATTTAAAAGAATTCCGCGAGGTGCTTAACGATTACGACTGCTTTGTTGTTGGCGAGGCTCCTATGATGGATGTAAAAACCGCGCTTTCATATATTACCGAGGGACCTGATCAGGAGCTTGATATGATGTTCCACTTTCAGCATATGGGCGCCGACTGCCTGTTTACGGAATTCCTTTCAATGCCTTTTGACCTTCGCAGAATGAAAAAAGCATTCACAAACTGGCAGATTAAGCTAAAAGGTAAGGCTTGGAACGCGCTCTATATGGAAAACCACGATCATCCGCGTATTATTTCTCGCTACGGCAGTGAGAAATACAGAACGGAAAGCGGAAAATCCATTGCAAACTCTTATTTTCTCCAAAGCGGAACTCCTTTCATATATCAGGGGCAGGAAATCGGTATGACGAATATAACGCTGCCGAATCTTGAAGATTATCAGGATGTTTTCGGAGTTAATAACTATAAAACATTACGTATGCTCGGTGTTCCGCATAAAACGGCTGTTGAAAGATTAAAGCGAGTAAGCCGCGGCAACGCAAGAACACCCGTTCAGTGGGACGACAGCGAATATGCCGGCTTTTCAACCGCAAAGCCGTGGATGCCGGTAAATCCGAATTATAAAGAAATCAACGCCAAGGCGGAAATGGAAAATCCGAATTCTGTTTTTAATCATTACAAGGCACTGATAAAGTTCCGCAAAGAGAACCCGATTGTTCTTTACGGAGACTATAAAGAGCATAATAAGGCAAGCAAAGACCTTTATGTATATGAACGCAATTATGAGGGCAAGCGTATGCTCGTGATCTGCTCATATACCGACAAGGCTGTTGTCTTTAAAGCACCGAACGGCTTTGATCTTCAGAAAGGAAAGGCAGTTCTCTGCAACTACGGCGATCAGCCGCAGACATCAAATATGTTCATAACAAGACCGTACGAAACGCGCGTTTATTATTTTGAATAATCAATTTTATAAAAAAGAGGGAGGCACGGTATGTGTCTCCCTTAGACTTTATATATTGCCAAATATAATTTAAATTTTGTTTTAAAATTTTTTTAGTTTTTCAGACTGTGAAGAGGAGCAGGGATCCTGCCGCCTCTGCTGATAAATTTAGACGGCGAGTTAGTATTTACCTTCATAACCGGGCCGGATCCGAGAAGTCCGCCGAATTCAAGC
>CANRMJ010000105.1 GCA_947631705.1 uncultured Clostridia bacterium | reverse complement strand
GCAAAGCTCTGCGGTGAAATAAGCAACGGAATGTTGCTCGCGGGAGATACGGCAGACGGCGGAGTTAAAGTTATGTTTGTTGACGGAATCAAGCCCGGAACGCGATTGAGATAATTATGTATAACAATATTTTTGACACTCACAGCCATTATGATGATGAAAAATTCAACCCCGACAGAGATGAGCTTTTAAAGTCTCTTCCCCGTCGGGGAGTATCCTTTGTTGTGAGCTGCGGCTGCGATATAGAAAGCACCGATTTCAATATGCGCCTTGCGGAAAAATACGATTATATTTACTTTGCCGCGGGATTTCACCCCGAAAATCTTGAGGGCGCAACTCTTGCCGACCTTGACATAATAAAAAAATACGCAAAGCACAAAAAGTGCGTTGCAATAGGTGAAATCGGACTTGATTATCATTGGATGAACAGCCCTAAAGACGTTCAAAAAGAGTTTTTCACAGCGCAGACCGAGCTTGCGAAGGAGCTTGATATGCCTGTTATAGTCCATGACCGAGAGGCTCACGGCGACACGCTTGAAATCCTTAAATCAATAAAGCCGAAGGGCGTGCTGCATTGTTTTTCGGGCTCAAAGGAAATGGCTCGTGAAATCATTAAAATCGGTATGTATATAGGTCTGAACGGAGTGGCAACATTTAAAAACGCGCGTAAAAGCATTGAGGTTGTTAATGAAATTCCCATTGACAGGCTCGTGCTTGAAACAGACTGCCCTTACCTTGCACCCGAACCGTTCAGAGGCAAGAGAAACGATTCGTCGCTCATTCCGTATATCGCCGAAAGAATAGGCGGTGAACTCGGAATTAGCGCCGAGCAGTTGCTTAACATCACGGCAGAAAATGCCAAAGCCCTTTATAATCTCTAAAATTTTAAAACCCGCAGGCTGTTTTATTACACAGTCTGCGGGTTTTATTTTTCTGTTTTACGGATTTTCTGTATCTTTTTTTTTCATAATATAATTTATCGCGTCGAGCTTGTCATCAAGGCTTATTCTGCGCATCTTTTTGATAGCCACAATCTCCAAATCCGTTAAATCCTCTATATTTGAGATATCGCCCACGTCATTTTTTTGAATTTCGTATTCGCTTTTTGGATAACTCACCGTATATTGCGTCTTTATTTTCGGCGCATCCGGCGAATCCGTTCTGCCAAGCAAATAATCAACGGTAACGTTGAAAAAATCAGCTATTTGAATAAGAACATCATATTTCGGAGTACAGGCTTGCGTTACATATTTTTTCAGATTATTATGGGGAATTCCGCTGCGCTCAGAAAATTCCCTGCCATTCAGTTTTTCTTTATCCATAAGATATTTCAGACGCTGAGAAAAAATAAATTTTTGATTTTCATTTTCCATCACAAAATCCCCCGTTTAGTGATAATTATACACAAAATCGGAGAATTCGTCAATTATCTGCATTTTAAATATTAATTATTTTATTTTCGTAATTTTGTTGCCTTTAACAAGATAAACGTTATCGGCAATGTCCATCATTGCCTTATCGTTCATTGAATCGGTGTAAAAATTTTCTATGTGGGCGTCGGGATAAAGTTCCTCAAAAATTTTAACTTTGTTCTCAAGAAAGCAAAGCCGCTTAAATTTCCCCGTTTCCTTGTCTATACTTGACCCAACATAGTTTTTTATATTCATTCTTTTCATTATCTCGTCAAGTATAAAATCGGTTGTGCCGGAAACTATGATATCGCTTTCCTTTCTCACCTTTTCATACCACGGCTTTATCTTTCTTTCATTTTTATTCCAAAAATCAACAACGCTTTCACTCACGTCTCCGGCGTTTACATAATAGCCCTCCAAAAATGACGCATATGCGTCTATTGCCTCTTCAACCGTAAAAAGATGCAAAGCGTCTTTCAGCGCTATGATGATAAGCTTAGGTATATATTTCCAAATTTTAATATCGCGCTTTATATAGTAAACAATAAAATCAACAAGTGTTTCACCATTGTAAATAGTATTGTCAAAATCAAAAACGTTTACGTTCAATTTTTCCACCCGCAAAACATATAATTTTCCGCAAAATATACGGCTGCAACGTATTTATGGTAGCAGATTTCGCCGAATTAATCAAGCCGATTAATTACGAAGTCAAACATATTTTAGTATATATAAATACTGTTGTAAAAATTTTACTTTACAAATATATTTTAATATGATATAATTTCTCTGCCGAATACGGATCACTCGGATTCGGGTGTAAGCTCCGCCGGAGATTCACCTTTCCCGTTTCTGTGTTTTCCGCAAATCGCGCAAATTTTATTAAATGAGGTGAAAAAAATGACCCAAGCAGAAAAGCAGGCTATTATCAAGGAATATGCCACTCACGAGAATGACACAGGTTCGCCCGAGGTTCAGATCGCCGTTCTTACAACAAGAATCAACGAGCTTACAGCTCATCTCAAGATTCATAAGAAAGACAATCACTCGCGCAGAGGTCTTCTCAAAATGGTAGGTCACAGAAGAAATCTTCTTGCTTACCTTTACAAGAGCGATATTGAAAGATACCGTGCTCTTATTGCAAAGCTCGGTATACGTGACACGCTCGACAGATAAATAAAGCATAAAGCAGACGGCAGAAATTACCGTCTGCTTTTCATCTTTTGAACAAAATCAAAAGGAGGGTGAATATAGTAGTAAATTGAGCATACAACGCGTTTTATATGCTGAATTTATTACTATTTACACCTCCTTTGATATAAAAAACAAAAAGTGAGGTAAAATTATGTTTTTTAAAAATTTCAAAGTTTGGGAAACCGAATTTGCAGGCCGCAAATTCACACTTGAAACAGGCAAAATGGCAGGGCTTGCAAACGCGGCCTTTCTTGCCCGCTACGGCGAAACGGAAGTGCTCTGCACTGTAACGGCGTCTGCCAAGCCACGAGAGGGTATCGACTTTTTCCCGCTTTCGGTAGATTACGAGGAAAAAATGTATTCCGTAGGCAAAATTCCCGGTTCGTTTCTCCGCAGAGAGGGACGGGCAAGCGAAAAGGCAATTTTAACAAGCCGCTGCATAGACAGACCCATTCGCCCGCTTTTTCCCAAGGATTTAAGAAACGACTGCTCTGTTGTTGCAACCGTTATGTCTGTTGATCCCGACTGTTCTCCCGAAATCACGGCTGCTATAGGCGTTTCGGCGGCTATCGCTGTTTCCGATATTCCCTGGGACGGTCCGATTTCTTCCGTTAACGTTGGTCTTGTAGACGGCGAAATCGTGCTTAATCCGACTCTTGAGCAGAGGGAAAAGACAGATCTCACCCTCACCGTTGCGTCCACATCGGATCTTGTTGCCATGATCGAAGCCGGCGGAAACGAAATTCAAGACGATCTTATGTTTGAAGCAATTATGGCTGGCCACGAAGAAAACAAGAAGATGGTTAAATTCATTCAGGGCATCGTTGATGAAATCGGTAAACCAAAATTCAGCTATGAATCGTCCGATCCCGACCCGGAAATTATGGCGGAGATTGAAGAATTCTGTATTGAAGATGTAAAGAAAGCGCTTGATACAGACGATAAACTTGTTCGTGACGAGGCTCTTCTCCCGATTTACGCCGCGGTTCACGAGAAGTTTGACGAGCGTTTTGAAGGAAACGAGGCTAAGCTTGATGAAATTCTTTATCTTGTTCAAAAGCACGTTGTACGCTCATGGTTAAAAGATGAGCATAAGCGCGTTGATGGCAGAGGAATAGACGAAATCCGCCCGCTTAACGCTGAAATCGACCTGCTTTCAAGAGCTCACGGTTCAGGTTTATTCACTCGCGGTCAAACACAGGTTCTCTCGGTAACAACACTTGGTCCTATGAGCGACTGTCAGCTTCTCGACGGTCTTGACGAGCAAAAGGAAAAGAGATACATTCATCACTACAATTTCCCGTCATTCAGTGTTGGCGAAACAAAACCCTCAAGAGGACCCGGCAGAAGAGAAATCGGTCACGGTGCGCTCGCGGAAAAAGCGCTTGTTCCCGTTCTTCCGTCAATAGACGAATTCCCGTATTGCATCCGCGTAGTATCCGAGGTGCTCTCTTCAAACGGCTCAACCTCTCAGGGCTCTATCTGCGGCTCAACACTTTCGCTAATGGCGGCAGGTGTTCCGATTAAAGCTCCCGTTGCGGGTATTAGCTGCGGACTTATCACAGGCGACGAAGGCGTTTACGGCGACTTTATGACGATGGTTGATATTCAGGGGCTTGAAGATTTCTACGGCGATATGGACTTCAAGGTTGCCGGAACCAAAAAGGGTATCACGGCAATTCAGATGGATCTTAAAGTTCACGGTCTTACTCCCGAAATCATCAAAGAGGCTTTTGCAAAAACAAATAAGGCAAGAAATTATATACTTGATGAAATTATGCTGCCTGTTATCAGTGAGCCGCGCAAAGAGCTTTCCAAATACGCTCCTAAGATGCTTACTCTTACCATAGACCCCGATAAAATCGGAGATGTCATCGGTAAAGGCGGCAAGGTTATTCAAGAAATTCAAGAGGAATATGAAGTTAAAATTGATATTGAGGAAGACGGCAGAGTATTTATCAGCGGTATCGACGTTGAGAAGTGCAAAGGTGCCCTTGAGGTTGTTAATCTCATTGCTACCGATCCCGAGGTGGGCGCTTTCTACAACGGAGTTGTAACGAGAATTATGAACTTCGGCGCATTTGTAGAGATAGCACCGGGAAAAGAGGGACTTGTTCATATTTCAAGACTTGATGTCAAAAGAACACAAAAGGTTGAAGATGTTGTGAATGTCGGCGATTCAATTATTGTTAAGTGCATTGAGATAGACGATCAAGGCAGAATCAATCTTTCAAGAAGAGACGCTCTTATAGAGCTTGAGGGAATGACTCCCGAAAATGATATAGACGAGGCACCGAGAAAACCGCGCAGAGAAGGCGGACGTTCGGATCGCCGTCCACGCAGACAATAATCGGCTCTTTTAAATCTTAATTTAACAATTAAGCGCGGAATCGGATTTTTCCGATTCCGCGCTCTCTTTTTAGT
>CANRMJ010000104.1 GCA_947631705.1 uncultured Clostridia bacterium | reverse complement strand
CGCGGTTTCCTATCTTATTCTTGTTAATTTCGCCGCGTCGGTTGCGAGAAATGTTAAATCGGGCAAAAACATATTCAAACACACGCTGATATTTATGCTGCTCAGCCGGCTTGTGAAACTTGTTAAAAGAATCGGCAAAATTCTTAAAAACCTTATGTTTAAGCCGCAAAAGCTCGCTAAAGCGTCGGTAACTGCCGTGCTGCTTTTCACGCTTTATAACGCTCTGTCAATACCGTTTATAATGCTGATGACTTTTTTGATTTGGGACGACTATTATTACGAAGAATTAGGAACTGTGCTTGCCGTAGTTTCTGTGCTGGTATTCATAGCCTTAGATGTGCTGATTATATGCAAAAAGGTGATACCGTATATAAAATCTCTTGATACGATAATTTCCGCAAGCGAAAAGAGGGAGCCTATTGAGGCGGATACCGATAAATTCCCCGAAAGCCTTAGAATTCTTGCGGACAGTCTTGAATCCACAAATGCCGAGCTGCAAGCTGCTGTTTTGAAAGCCGTTAAAGACGAGCGCACAAAAACGGAGCTTATAACAAACGTTTCGCACGATCTTAAAACTCCGCTTACATCGGTAATAAACTATATTGATTTGCTTAAAAAATGCGATATAAAAGACGAAACGGCATTGAAGTATATGAAAGTAATAGACGAAAAATCAATCAAGCTGAAAAGGCTTATTGAGGATTTGATTGAGGCATCTAAGGTTTCATCCGGCAATGTTACGCTGAATAAAACAAAACTCGATCTCGGCGAGCTCGCAACGCAGGCGATAGTTGAGGAAACGGCGGATATTGAGAAAAACAATCTCAAAATCGTGTTTGAGGAGCCAACGGAAAAGCACATTGTTTTTGCAGACGGAATGAAGATATACCGCGTGTTTGAGAATCTGCTGTCAAATGCCAGAAAATATTCGGCGTCGGGTTCGCGCGTGTACGCAAGGGTTTATTCCAACGGTAATTTCGGCTTTTTTGAAATTAAAAACATATCAAAAGAACCGCTGAATATTTCCGCCGAAGAGCTGACGGAACGCTTTGTGAGAGGCGACAAGTCAAGAAACGCAGACGGAAACGGTCTCGGTCTTTCAATCGCCAAGGAGCTTTGCAGACTGAACGGCGGCGAGCTGATTCTGTCAATAGACGGTGATCTGTTCAAGGCTGTTGTAAAGCTGCCGAAAGGAAATTTATAACAAATGTTGATGTTCGGGCTATTCCTCGATTAAAACCTTTAACCGAGAAATAGCCCGATAAAAAAGAAAATATTTGACAAATATGTTTTTTCCCCTCATAATAACTGTGAGGGGGAATTTTTATGTCTTCAGTTAAATCTGCAAAGCTCGGAAAAAAGGCATGGACGGGAATTGTTCTTTTCGGTCTTATAGGTCAGCTCGCGTGGGTAGTTGAAAATATGTATTTCAACGTTTACCTTTTCGACGTGATAGGCGGCACGGCAAACGATATTGCCGCAATGGTTGCCGCGTCGGCAATAACCGCCGCCGTTACAACGCTTGTTATGGGCGCTCTTTCCGATAAGCTCGGAAAGCGAAAAGTGTTTATCACATTCGGATATATTATTTGGGGAATCGTAACGGCATCTTTCGGTCTTATTACGGTTGATAACACAAAAAAGATTTTCCACACCGCGAACGCTGTTGCGACGGCGGCGCTTTTGATTGTTATTATGGACTGCGTGATGACGTTTTTCGGCTCAACCGCGTCAGACGCGGCGTTCAACAGTTGGGTAACAGATATTACCGACAGCACAAACCGTGGCAGAGCGGAGGCTGTTATGCAGGTTATGCCGCTTTTGTCCATTATTATAGTTTTCGGTGTGCTCGACGGCTTTAAGCGGGCAGGCAAATGGGATATTTTCTTCTATATCGTCGGTGGTTTCACAGCGCTGTGCGGTATTCTCGGATTTTTCATAATCAAGGATAAGCCGGGAATCAAAGCAAACAACGAAAATTATTTTAAAAATATTTTCTACGGATTCAAACCGTCAACGGTTAAGAGCAATAAAATGCTTTACATAACGTTTTCGGCTTTCTGCATACTCAATATTGCATATCAGATTTTTATGCCTTATATAATAATTTATCTTGAGAAGAGTCTCGGCATAACAAATTACGTGTTGCCGCTCGGCGCCATACTTGTTATATCCGCCGTTATATCCGTTCTTCTCGGCAAACAGGTAGATAAGTTCGGAAAGGTTAAATTTATGCTCCCCGCCGTAACGATTCTTGTGCTGGGCTTTGCGGGAATGTATTTTGTAAAAGGAAACAATATGGTGCTTATTATTGTTATGGGCTCTGTTATGATGGGCGCATTTCTCGTTACGTCGTCAACCGTCAGCGGAACAATAAGGGATTACACGCCTGAGGATAAGGTTGGGCTTTTCCAGGGAGTAAGAATGGTGTTTCAGGTTCTTATACCGATGGTCGCGGGGCCTTATATCGGGGCGGCGGTAATTGCCGGAAATGACGCAACATATGAGGAGCTCGGCGTTGTTAAGCATATACCGACCCCGCATATTTTTCTTGCCGCGGCGGCAGTTGCGGTGTTTGCGCTTATACCCGTTATAGTTCTTGCAAGGAAAACAAAGGCTAAAAATTATGCGTATGGTGAGGCTTTTTAACGCAGTATTTGGGCAAATTTGCGAAGTTAAACCTATTTTGTTTTAAAAATTTATATAAAGCAGGGTGCATTTTACTTTCTTTTTGTTTATAATAACAAAAGTTTGATTATTGGAAAAAAATTCTTGATATTCGGGGACAAACAGTATAAAATATATTACGAAAAAATATTGATACAATATTTTAATATTAATTTTTCGGAGGTATTTTCCAATGGTAAAGGTTGCTATTAACGGTTTTGGCCGCATCGGTCGTCTCGCATTTCGCCAGATGTTCGGCGCAGAGGGCTATGAAGTAGTTGCAATCAACGATCTCACAAGCCCGAAGATGCTTGCTCATCTTCTTAAGTATGATTCTTCACAGGGCAAATATGCTCTTGCCGACACTGTTGAGGCTAAGGAATCATCAATAGTTGTAGACGGCAAGGAAATTGAAATCTATGCAAAAGCAGACGCGTCTGAGCTCCCCTGGGGCGAACTCGGTGTAGACGTTGTTCTTGAGTGCACAGGTTTCTATTGTTCAAAGGAAAAGGCGTCTGCTCACATTAAGGCCGGCGCGCGCAAGGTTGTTATTTCCGCTCCCGCGGGCAATGATCTTCCCACAATCGTTTACAATGTAAACCATGAAACACTCAAAGCAGAGGACACAGTTATTTCAGCCGCGTCATGCACAACAAACTGCCTTGCTCCAATGGCAAAGGCTCTTAACGATTACGCGGAAATTCAGAGCGGTATTATGTGCACGATCCACGCTTACACAGGCGATCAGATGACTCTTGACGGACCGCAGAGAAAGGGCGATCTTCGCCGTTCACGCGCCGCGGCAGTTAATATCGTTCCCAACTCAACGGGCGCCGCAAAGGCTATCGGTCTTGTTATTCCCGAACTCAACGGCAAGCTTATCGGCTCTGCTCAGCGTGTTCCCACTCCCACAGGTTCAACAACTATTCTCACAGCAGTTGTTAAGGGCAAGGATATCACAGTAGACGGAATCAACGCCGCTATGAAGGCTGCGTCAACAGAGAGCTTCGGCTACAATACAGACGAAATCGTTTCTTCGGATATCGTTGGTATGCGTTACGGCTCACTCTTTGATGCTACTCAAACAATGGTGCTTCCCATCGGAGATGATCTTTACGAGGTTCAGGTTGTTTCTTGGTATGATAACGAAAACAGCTACACTTCACAGATGGTTCGCACTATCAAGTATTTTTCAGAGCTTGGTTAAGCCGAATATTCTTCAATAAAAATAACAGCCGCTTGGGTTTGCTGTGCTGCCCAAGCGGCTTTATTTTATATGTTTATTAAAGTTTTAACCTTTTTCGGTAAAGTCGGACTTTTTTATGTTTTGCTTTTTACCGATTTTATATTGTTCCCAACGCCTCTATAACCTGCTTTTTATAGTCTATAAACTGTGCGGTGAGATTAAAGTCTTTATTTCTCGGACGCTTTTCGTTTATTGTTATCTCGTTTGTGATTTTTCCGGGTGAGCCGTATAAAATTAAAATTCTGTCTGAAAGCAGGATTGCCTCATCAATATCGTGCGTTATGAAAATCGTTGATAAATCAATTTTTTCCATAACCGAAAGATACCATTTGTGCATCTGAGATTTTGTGATTGTATCAAGCGCGCTGAACGGTTCATCAAGCAACGCCACGCCGCTTGAGGCAAGATAGGTTCTGAGCAGGGCGGCGCGCTGGCGCATACCGCCCGAAAGCTCATCGGGATAAAGCATTTCCGTGCCGTCGATCCCGAACTCGTCAAAATGCTTTTCCGCTTCAGCTCTTGCTTGCTTTTTTTTCATGCCCGAAAGAAGAAGAGGCAGAGAAACGTTATCAATAATTTTTTTGTAGGGCAGCAGCATATCCTTTTGGAGCATATAGCTTACGCAGCCGGGTTTGCCCGTTATATTATCACCGTTTAGGAAAATAGTGCCGCTGTCCGGCTTGATTATGCCCGAAATACAGTTGAAAAGCGTTGTTTTTCCTGCTCCGCTTACTCCGAGCAAGCTGATAAGTTCGCCTTTTTTCAACGATAGCGAAACATCTTCAAGCACATTTTTTTCTCCGAAACTTTTTTTTACTGAGTTAACCGATAAAATTTCCATTTAAATCTTTCCTATGATGGCAAAAACTCATTTGTAAAGCCGAAATCATCAGCGATTTCCTTTTCTATAAGCTTATTTTCCCAAAGCCATGAGTAAAAGCCGTTCCAGCGAGCGTTGTCAATATAGCCCCATTTGTCTGAGTCGGCAATATATTGTTTGGAAATCCACTTTTGGCTTTCCAATACAAGAGCCTCACTGCCCACAAGCGCGCCCGTATCATCGGATTTAATAAGAATTTCAGCGGCCTCCTCAGGATTTTCCGCCGCGTATTCATATCCCTTTGACGTTGCCGAAACGAATGCTTTAACCGTATCGGGATCAGAGCTTATGAAATCATTGTTCGCAAGAAGAATAGGAGTGTAATAGTCAAATATCGGGTTTATATCTTTAAAATAGAAAAAGTCGATATCAATGTTGTTTACCTCGGCGTTGATTCCGCCCCAGCCGTAAAACACCCAAATCGCATGGTCAGGATTTATATTTACGTCCTGTGCTTC
>CANRMJ010000103.1 GCA_947631705.1 uncultured Clostridia bacterium | reverse complement strand
TATTTGTGGCCGGAAAGGCTATGTGAATAATTATGTGTTTGTTTTGTGAAATAATTAATGGAAATATTCCGAGCGCCAAGGTCTATGAGGACGATATGATTTTGGCTTTTAAAGACATTAATCCCGTTGCGCCTGTTCACATACTCGTTACTCCGAAGGAACATATTGCTTGTGTTAATGACATCACTGCCGAAAACAGCAAATTTGTTTCACATATATTTGAAAAGATACCCGAGATTGCCAAATCTCAGGGAATTGAATCATACAGAGTTATAAATAACTGCGGCGAAGATGCGGGGCAAACGGTTATGCACCTTCATTTTCATATTATCGGCGGCGTTGAAATGGGAGAAAAAATATTATGAGAGATTCCTATCCTATAAACATAGCGGGATTAAAGCGTGAACTTAATAAGTTCGCTGTCAGCGATAAGCTTGATATAGCCGCATTTATTCTTTTCGGCGATGTTGAGTTAACAGAAAAGTGCGCGGAGGAGCTTATAAAGAAATGCCCGGAATTTGATTATATTGTAACTCCAGAGGCGAAAAGCATTCCGCTTGCATATGAAATGAGCAAGCAGAGCGGGAAAAAGTATATTGTTGTACGCAAAGGCGTTAAGGTTTATATGGATAATCCTGTTAAAATTCCCGTTCATTCAATCACAACCCAAAATCAGCAGTATTTGTATCTTGGTCATGAGGACGGAGATCTCATCACCGGAAAGCGTGTTTTGATTGTTGATGATGTTATATCAACAGGCGAATCTCTTGAATCCGTTATCAGAGTGGTTGAGGCGTTCAATGGCAATATAGTTGCCTGCTGTGCTCCGATTGCCGAAGGCGACGCGGCAAACAGAAAAGATATAATTTATCTTGAAAAAATACCGCTTTTCTTTAAATAAACTTTTTATAAATGTTCAAACAGCATTTATGTTTTGCAAGTTTTCATATCAATGAATTACACCCGAAAGTAAGGCAATAATACTTTCGGGTGATTTTTATGCATTATGACAGTAAAAAGGTTGCAATCATAGGCACGGGAATGGTTGGAATGAGCTTTGCGTATTCTCTTTTAAATCAGAATATTTGCGATGAACTGTGCCTTATTGATATTAAAAAAGAACGGGTAAGGGGAGAGGCGGCTGATTTGTCTCACGGTCTGCCGTTCGCTCCGAGCAGTATGAAAATATATGCCGGGGAATACAGCGACTGCGCTGATATGGATCTTGTTGTTATCTGCGCCGGCGCGTCACAAATGCAAGGGGAAACAAGAAGAGATCTTCTTCAAAAAAATTATACTGTTTTCAAGTCGATAGTTGAACCTGTTATTGAAAGCGGATTTGGCGGTGTGTTTCTTGTTGCAAGTAATCCCGTAGACATAATGACAAGAGTTGTCTATGAGCTTTCGGGATTTCCGAGCGGAAGAGTGCTTGGCTCCGGCACGGCGCTTGATTCAGCGCGTTTAAGATATATGATGGGCGATTATTTTAAGGTGAACCCGAAAAATATGCACGCTTATGTTCTCGGAGAACACGGTGATTCCGAATTTGTTGCATGGAGCAACGCAATGATTTCAGTTATCCCGCTTTCGGAGCTTGAGGGATACGGCGAGGATATGATGAAGGATCTGCACCGTATCGCTGTTGACGTGAGAAAATCGGCATATGAAATCATTAAAGCAAAAAATGCAACCTATTACGGCATAGGAATGGTGCTTGCAAGACTGACAAGGGCAATTTTAAATGATGAAAATTCTGTGTTCAGCGTATCCGCCTATTTAAAGGGTGAATACGAAGAAAAGGGGATATATATCGGCGTTCCTGCCGTTGTTAACAGAAACGGCATAAGAGAAATTTTAGAAATGGAGTTAAATGAAGAAGAAAAGAAAAAATTCAAGGAATCCTGCGGAGTGATAAGAGAGATGATCAATGAGATAGGTCTTTCCGATTGCCGTTAGATAAGATATAGATTATTTTGTTTGCGCATAGAAGGATCTTTCATATGATAAAACCGCTCTGAAAAGAGCGGTTTTTAAAGATTATAATTTTTTATTCGCTTTCTTCAAGCAGATAAGTTCCGCTTGCCATAACGGCGATTGCGTATTTGCCGAATTTATGATACTCTCTTATTTCCTCATCAAAGGTCAGGTGGTCGGAAACGGTGAAATTAATGCCGTCTATTCTTCTAACCTTGTTTCTTTCAGAGCAAACATAAACGTCGCTGCCGTCAGTGGAGATATGAGTCGGGTGAATAAACGTTGACGCGTTTTTGCCGCCTATTCTGAGATCTACCTGCATTGTTTGGCAGGAATATCTGATGGCGCAATTTTCTGATGCACAGATAGACCAAAAATATTTACCTTCAAGCGCAAGGCGTGAAACAACTTCATTGTGATACTTGAAATATCCGCTCCAGGATAATTCTCCGTCACGGTCAAAGATACCCGCCTCTCCGTTTGGATAAATCACAAGCACGCGCCTGTCATACAGGATTGCCGCATCGCATTGAACGAAATTAGGAATTGTTTCGCTGATTGCCGTGAAATTCGTTCCGAACTTTTTTAAAAGATACGCGTTTTTTGTTAAAACGTCTTTCGTTTTGTTTTCAAAATCAACAACGCTGTATGCAGCCTTGAATTTAGATGGATCCGCAAGAGGCTTTTTTTCAACTATTATAGCTTTTGTATCATCGTACCGGTGAATATCAACGATTTCCTTTGTACTGATTTTAATCAAAGCCTATTCCTCCGTTTCGGATTCGGCAGCCATAAGATAACTTAACGTCATAAGGCTGTCTGTTAAATGAACGTTTTCAACAAGCACCTCCGGGTGAGCCATCGCAATATCATAGTTGCTGAAATTCCAAAAGCTTTTAACGCCGAGATTAATAAGTAAATCAGTCAACTCTTTCATATCGTTTGACGGTATGCAGATAACTGCGCAAGCGGGGCTGTTGTCTATGCAGAAATTTTCAATATATTCAATATTTCTAACAGGAATTCCTTTAATCATATTTCCGCATATAGCTTCGTTTTTGTCAAAAATTCCGATTAGCTTGAATCCGCTGTTAACGCCGAAAATTTTGTTGCACACCGCTTTTCCGAGGTTTCCCGCGCCTATAAGAATTGTTTTTCTCTCTACTCCCAACCCGAGAATTTCACCGATTTTTGTATGAAGCTCGGGAACATTATAACCGTATCCCTGTTGACCGAATCCGCCGAAACAGTTAAAATCGTGGCGCACTTGCGACGCGGTAAATCCCATTCTGTTTGCAAGCTCTTTTGAACTTATTCTTACTATGCCGTTATCCTTTAAACTTTTAAGAAATCGGTAATAGCGGGGCAATCTTTTAATTACGGGTATAGAAATTTCTTCTTTGATCATATTGATTTCCCTCTCTTGCAGGCGAAATTGTTTTATTTATCGGAATTCGTTATTGTTTCCATAACATAATCACCGAATTCTCGGCAGGTGCATCCGTTTTCTCTGCCTGTTACAGTCATTTTTTTCTCTTTGAACATACATTTGTCAAGAGCCGCCTCAAGAGCGTCCGCTTTGTCTTGATAGCCTATGTGAGAAAGAAGCATAACTGAGGCTCTCAGCATACTGCACGGATCCGCGTACTTTCCTCTGCCCTCTGAAATCATTCTCGGAGCGGAGCCGTGAATGGCCTCAAACATTGCATAGCGTTTTCCTATGTTCGCGGATCCCGCCGTGCCGACTCCACCTTGGAATTCCGCTGCCTCATCGGTAATAATATCTCCATAGAGATTGGGGAGAACAAATACTTTAAAATCCTTTCTTCTCATAGGATCAATCAACTTTGCCGTTGTGATGTCTATATACCAATCATCTGTAACGATATCGGGATATTCTTCGCCGATTTTCTTTGCAGTGTTAAGGAATTTTCCGTCTGTGGTTTTGATAATATTAGCCTTTGTTATGATTGAAACCTTGCCCTTGTTGTTTTTCTTTGCGTATTCGTACGCAAGGCGCGCAATTCTCTCACAGCCTTCCTGAGAAGCAACGGTAAAATCAACCGCAAGGTCGTCTGTGATATCAACTCCGCACGAGCCCACTGCATAGCCGCCTTCCGTGTTTTCACGGAAAAAAGTCCAGTCAATACCTTCTTCGGCAATTCTTACGGGGCGCATATTTGCAAAAAGGTCAAGCTCTTTTCTCATTGCAACGTTTGCCGATTCAATGTTCGGCAGACCGTCTCCGCGGCGCGGGGTGGTTGTGGGACCTTTTAGAATAACGTGGCAGGCCTTCAGCTCTTCAAGCACGTCATCGGGAATCGCTTTAAGGCATTTGGCTCTGTTTTCAATGGTAAGACCGTCAATTTCCTTAAATACAACCTTGCCTGAGGCAACTTCGTCTTTTAATAAAAACGAGAGCACCCTTTCGCTTTCTTTAGTTATAATGGGACCGATGCCGTCTCCTCCGCAAATACCTATAACAATTGTATCAAGGTTTTGATAATCAACAAAATCCTTTTGTTCTCTTATTTTTTTTGCTCTTTCAAGCTGACCTTCCATAAGAGTGCGGAATTTTTCAACCGCTTTATCTATCGCAATATTGTCTTTTTCGTCAAGCATATGTTTTTCCTCCGATTATTTGTTCATTTCTCTTGTGTAGTCGAGCAGACCGCCGCAAAGGAGCATTGCTCTCTGTCGATCCGAAAGGTGAGAAGAATCAAGCTCGTATTCCTCGCCCTTGCTTATATTTTTTAGAGTTATCGGTTCATTTTTCTCTATTCTTTCTCTGATTGACGGCAATTCAAGCTCGTCAAGCTCAGATATTCTGTTATAATCCTCTTCGTTTTTGAAAGTAAACGGAAGTATTCCCGCGTTTACAAGGTTTGCCGCGTGAATTCTTGCAAAGCTTTTCGTTATAACAGCCTTAACTCCGAGATAAAGCGGAACAAGCGCGGCGTGTTCACGGCTTGAGCCTTGACCGTAATTGGCACCGCCTATGATAAATCCTTTGCCCTCGGCTTTGATTCTCTCAGGGAATTTCTCATCGCAAACAGAGAAACAATATTGAGAGAGATGGGGAATGTTAGAGCGATAGGGGAGGATTTTTGCGCCGGCGGGCATTATATGGTCGGTTGTGATATTATCTCCTACTTTAAGCATTACCTTTGCGCTGATATTTTCGGGAAGAGGCTCGGTTTTCGGAAACGGCTTGATATTCGGTCCGCGGAGAACCTCTATGTTCTTTGCGTCTTCCTCTGTGGCGGGAGGAACTATCATATTGTCGTTTACTATAAATTTTTCGGGCATTTCTACCGCGGG
>CANRMJ010000102.1 GCA_947631705.1 uncultured Clostridia bacterium | reverse complement strand
ACGATTATTCGCAGTATCTTGAAGAATACAGATTATCAGAGCTTATTAAAAAATACAGCGATTATATCCGTTATCCCATTAAAATGCCAATGACTCATTCCGTTCCGAACGAGGAAAAAGAGGGTGAGTATAAAGAAGAGGTTACGGTTGACACTCTGAATTCAATGATACCCCTTTGGCGCAAGAACAAAAACGAAATCAGCGAAGACGAATACAATGAATTTTATAAAAACAAATTTATGGATTTTGAAAATCCTCTTTCCGTTATTCACTCAAAAACAGAGGGTCAGGCAACTTTTGACGCTCTGATTTACATTCCGTCAAGAGCGCCGTTTGATTTCTATTCAAAAGAGTATGAAAAGGGACTTCAGCTCTATTCAAACGGTGTGCTTATCATGGATAAATGCGGCGATTTGCTGCCGGATTACTTCAGCTTTGTAAAGGGCATAGTTGACTCCGCCGACCTAAGTCTTAACATCAGCCGTGAAATTCTTCAGCAGGATTATCAGCTCAAAATAATTGCAAAGGCGATAGACAAAAAAATAAAGAGCGAGCTTAAAAAGATGCTTGCAAACGACAGGGATAAGTATGAAAAATTCTTTGAAACGTTCGGCGTTCAGCTAAAATGGGGCGTTTATGCGAACTACGGCGCTGATAAAGATTCCTTAAAGGATTTGATTATGTTTAAATCATCCGTTTCGGGAAAATATGAAACGTTAAAGGAATACGTTGAAAATATGAGCGAGGGCAGGGATACGATTTACTATGCCTGCGGCGACAGCCCTGAAAAAATCGCTCTTCTGCCGCAGACGGAGGCTGTTAAAGCGAAAGGCTATGACGTGCTTTGCTTTACAGATGATGTTGACGAATTTGCGATTCAGATGCTTATGGAATATGACGGCAAGAAATTCGCAAATATCTGCAAGGATGATTTAAACCTCAGCTCCGAAGATGAAAAGAAAGCTCTGAACGAAAAAAATGAGGCCTCAAAGGATATGCTTGAGGAAATGAAAAATTATCTTGACGGCGAGGTAACCGCGGTTAAATTCACAAATTCAATCGGCAGTCACGCAGTTTGTCTATCAGCGGAGGGATATGTTTCTCTTGAAATGGCAAAGGTATTAAGCCAAATGCCGGGCGGAAATCAAGGAATGAAAGCGCAGCTTGTGCTTGAAATAAATTCGGAACACAAGGTTGCCGAAAAGCTCTTTGAGCTTTTTGCAAAGGACAAGGACTCTCTTAAAAAATACACTAAAATTCTTTACAATGAGGCTAGACTTATAAGCGGACTTCAGCTTGACAACCCCACTGAATTTGCCGATTTGATTTCTGATTTGATGTAAATTCGCAATAAATTTTTCTTTAAAAGCGCAAACACTATTAATTTTGTGTGTGCGCTTTTAATATTTTTGTCCGGCATCTTTCTTTTATATTGCCGAAAACGATAATATTTGGTATAATGTTTACAAATGTTTCGGGTGATTTTATGGAAAAAGAACTTGAAAATTTAACAGGCACCGTTGAGGAAATAACGTACTATAATGAAGACAACGGCTACACCGTTATGGTGATTTCAAATAACGGCGAGCCGCTCACCGTTGTGGGCAATTTTCCGAGACTTGCGGGAGGAGAAGAGGTTCGGCTGCAAGGCAGTTGGGTGAATCATCCCACCTATGGAAACCAGTTTAAGGCAAGCCTTATGGAGCAGACCCTGCCGGCGGACGCGGCGGGTATACTTCGTTATCTTTCAAGCGGAATAATAAAAGGCGTGCGCGAATCAACTGCGGTTAAAATTGTTGAGGCATTCGGCGCGGATTCGTTTAATGTTATAGAAAACGACCTTGAACGCCTTGCCTCTGTTAAGGGAATAAGCCGACCAAAGGCAAGAAAAATTCAGCAGGAATTTAAGGCGCAGTTTGATTCAAGAGAAACGATGACCGCCTTAATACGAATAGGATTCACGCAGGAAGAAGCATTTAAAGCTTATAATATGTTCCGCTCTGCGGCTTGCGATATAATAACGGAAAATCCCTATGCTTTTGTTTCTGAAAACGGTTACAGCTTTGAAAGAGCGGACGAAATTGCCGAAAATCTGGCATCACCCGATTTGTTTGATTACAGATGTCAGGCGGGAGTCGTTTTTGCGGTGCGTCATAACCTTGATAACGGGCACACCTGCCTTCCGCGAAGTGCCGTTGTTAAATCGGCCGTTTCTTATCTTGATTGCGGTGAGGACGCGGCAGAAATAGCAATAGACGGAGCGATAGAGGCTAAACAGCTTTTTTCAGAGGAGATAAACGGAAAGGAATTTTTGTTCATTCCCGAAATCTATCAGGCGGAAACCGCTGTTGCGGACAGAATAAAGGTTATGGTGAATTATCCGCCGCGTGAAATTGAAATATATGCAAGCGAAATTTACGCCTTTGAGGAGGCTCACGGAATTGAGTTTGACGAAAAGCAGAGAAAGGCTATAGAGATTGCCGTAAACAGAGGTATGCTGATTCTTACGGGCGGTCCTGGCACAGGAAAAACAACAACCGTAAGAGGAATACTTGCCCTTATGAAAAACAGGGGATTAAACGTTGCGCTTGCGGCTCCTACAGGCAGAGCCGCTAAAAGAATGACGGAAATCACAGGCTTTGAGGCTAAAACAATTCACCGTTTGCTTGAGGTTGAATACAGAGACGGCGCAACAGAACCGTCTTTCGTTTACAACAGAAAAAACAAGCTTGATGTTGACGCCGTGATAGTGGACGAGCTTTCGATGGTTGATATAAGACTGTTCGACAGTCTGCTTGAGGCTATTCCGCTCCACGCAAGGCTTATTATGGTGGGAGACAAGAATCAGCTTCCTCCGGTCGGAGCGGGAAATGTGCTGAAAGATTTAACTGAAAGTGAAATGATTCCCGTAGTTCAGTTGGATAAAATTTTCAGGCAGGCTATGAAAAGTCTTATTGTAACGAACGCTCACAAAGTGGTGAAAGGCGAAATGCCGGAGCTGTCTCGAACAGATTCCGCTTCGGATTTCTTTTTGCTCAAAGAAAATTCGGTGTATAACGCGGCGGGGAAAATAGTTGATCTTGTCACACGCCGTCTGCCTGCGAGCTATGGCTATAATCCGCTTACGGATATACAGGTGTTGTGCCCGTCGAGAAAGGGTGAAACCGGCACCGAAAGCCTTAATTATTTGCTTCAGCAAAAGCTCAATCCGTCAGAAAAGGGTAAGGCGGAATTGAAACACAACGGCTTTGTTCTGCGAGAGGGCGACAAGGTTATGCAAATCAAAAATAACTATGACGTTCCGTGGTTCAGAGCAAATGACAGCGGTATGGGCGTTTTTAACGGTGATATAGGTATTTTAACGCGCATTGATAAGTCAAGCGATATTTTAAACGTTAAGTTTGACGACCGCGAGGCTATGTATTCAATTGAAAGCGCAAAGGAGCTTGAGCTGGCATATGCCATGACCGTTCATAAAAGTCAAGGCTCGGAATTTGAGGCTGTTGTTATGCCTGTTCTTGCTACGCCTCCAAAGCTTGCGTACAGAAATCTTTTTTATACGGCGCTCACACGCGCGAAAAACTTGCTTGTGTTGATAGGAAATGAGGGCGCTGTGAGAAAAATGGTGGAAAACGATAAAAAAAGCAGGCGTTACAGTGCGCTGTGTTATTTTTTAAAGGTTGACAATGATTCGCTTTTACAGTAACATCTATTTATATCAGATTTAAGGAATGAAATTATGTTTGGTTTTGATTTGGGCATAGATTTGGGCTCAAGCTCAATAGTTATATCTGTTCCGGGCAAGGGCGTGGTTGTGAACGAGCCCTCCTATGTGGCTTATGACACAGAAACCGAAAAAATACTTTATGCGGGGCGGCGCGCTTATTATCTTGAAGGCAGGGAGCCCAAGGGCGTTGCCGTGATTCAGCCGATTGTAAACGGCGCAATCACAAATTATTATATCGCTCTGCAAATGGTGCGCTTTTTTATAAGCAAGGTGCTCAGCAAAAGCATTTTCAAGCCGCGCGTTGTTGCGTCTGTATCGGCAATAAGCACCGATGTTGAAAGGCGAACTCTTGTTTCGGTTATTATATCGGCAGGCGCAAGATCCGTCTGCCTTGTTGAGGAGCCGCTTTGCGCGGCTTTCGGCGCCGGTGTGGATCCTCTGTTTCCGTCGGGCGTTTTTGTTATAGACATAGGCGCGGGCACAACTGATATGGCGGTAGTAAGCCAGGGCAGTATGAGTCAGATAGAAACTCTGCGCATAGCGGGGGATCGCTTTGATGAGGAAATAATGAAATATATGCGTGAAAAATACGGTCTTCTTATCGGCAGACGTATGGCGGAGGATATAAAAAAGAGTATAGGAGGCGCTGTTGAACGTGAAGAAGACGTTGTTATGCAGGCAAAGGGAAGGAACGCGTCAACAGGCTTGCCCGATTCGGCGGAAATTACGGGAAATGAGATTTACACTTGCTTAAAGCCGCTTTTTGACGAGCTTGCAAACGCCGCCGCGGCTCTGTTTGAGCGAACAACGCCTCAGCTTGTTGCCGATATAACGTCGGGCTCTGTTATACTGACGGGCGGCAGCTCCGCAATTTACGGTATTGATAAAATGTTTTCAAAGGCTATGGGTCTTGACGTTACTATTGCCCCGCGCGCGGAACTCTGCGTTTCAAGGGGAACGATGGTTGCACTGAACAAGATGCATATTCTTGACCAATACGGCTACAGATTTAAAACTAAGCAGGACGTAAGAATAAGATGATTCATATTTATTACGGCAACGGCAAAGGGAAAACAACAGCGGCACTCGGTCTTGCACTGCGTGCGTGCGGCGCGGGCAAAAAAGTTCTTTTTGTATCTTTTTTAAAGGATAATTCATCTTCGGAAAGAGATGCGTTGTCCGATATCGTATTTTATAAAAATCCAAACGGGCTGCCTTTCCTTTGCAATATGACAGAGAGCGATAAAAAGGAATATTCGCTCTGGGTTAAAAGCGCCCTTGATTATGCGTTTTCTTCATTCTTCGACGTTGTGGTTTTAGATGAATTTTTGGATGTTCTCTGTCTTTTAGAGAAGGAAACTGTTGAAGATATTTTGTTTGAGAACAGCAGGGAATACGTTATAACGGGTCATATAAAAAACGATTATCTTTTTGATAAAGCAGATTATATAACTAATATGAAAAAGGAAAGGCATCCGTTTGACAAAGATATCGGCGCAAGACGGGGCATAGAATTTTAAAAATGAAACGGAGGATATAGTGTGAAAAATCACGCTATATCCGATTATAATGCCCTCAAA
>CANRMJ010000101.1 GCA_947631705.1 uncultured Clostridia bacterium | reverse complement strand
AGGAAATCAAAAAGCATTTAACTTCGTTTTTGCCGTAGTCAAATACACGCGTGCCCCATTCCTTGTGCTCGCCCTTGCGCATATCGCTGTATTCGTAGAGGGGTTCGCCGTCAAATTCATAAAGCCCGTGAGCATCCTTGGGAAAGTGGGCGGGCACCCAGTCAAGAATCACTCCTATTCCCGCCTCGTGGCACTTGTTTACAAAATACATTAAATCCGCGGGCGTGCCGTATCGTGAGGTGGGCGCGAAATAGCCCGTAACCTGATAGCCCCACGAGCCGTCAAACGGATATTCCATTATCGGCATCATTTCAATATGAGTGTATTCCATTTCCTTAACGTAGGGAATAAGCTCGTCTGCCAATTCACGGTAGGAAAGAAAATTGCCGTCCTCGTGCCTTTTCCATGAACCGAAATGTATTTCGTATATATTTACGGGCTTTTCGAGTATGTTGCTGTTGGATGCTTTGCTGATCCAACTGCTGTCGGTCCATTCGTAATCAGTAAGCTCGTAAACCTTAGAGGCGTTTGCCGGTCTTGTTTCAAAATGAAAAGCATACGGGTCCGATTTGTAAATCAATCTGCCGTCAGCGGTGTGAATCACATATTTGTAGCAGTCGTAAATTTTCACTCCGCTTATTATACATTCCCAAATCCCCGAAGATATTTGGGTCATATAATTTGCCTCGGCATCCCAGCCGTTAAAATCCCCCGAAAGGGCAACCGCTTTCGCGTGAGGCGCCCAGAGCCGAAAGGCGAAGGTGTCCTCTTTAAGTCTATGAGCGCCGAAAAACTCATATGCCCTGTAATTTTCTCCCTTGTGAAAAAGATATACGGGAAAGCGATATTCTTCCTTTATTTCATCCATAAAACGGAAAACTCCTTTAAAACCGTGTCAGTTTATACAAATAACTATGCGGTTTCACACACTATTTAGTATAACTTAATTTCATTGTATCATTATGCAAAGTGATATTCAAGGGGTTTTTGGTTATTTTGTTACAAGAATTTTTTATTTTATTTCATTTATTGTGCATATTGTTACAAAATTAATGGAAATTTTTGTGCAATGTTTGAACGTTGCATATTGATTATGCTTTTTAAAATATAATTTAATTAACTATTGATTGAAATGAATTTGATATGTTATAATATTTACCATTGAGGAGGGGTACGGTGAAAGATATTATTGTTGTGCATCCCGTAAGGGAAACGGCAATGGCAATCCGCGCCCTTATCGAAAAGGGCGGTTATCACGTATCGCATATATGCGCTCTCGGTTCATCTGCGCTTGAAATCGCATATGAAAAAAGAAACGGCGTTATAGTCTGTCCCTTTTTAATGAAAGATATGACTTCCGCCAATCTTGCGGAGGCGCTTCCGTTTGATTTTGACGTTATCGCGCTTTCAAAAAACGGCAGCGAGCAGTATATGGGGAATATGATTACTCTGCCTCTGCCTGTAAACACGCACTTGTTTTTGCAGACTGTCGGTATTCTTGCCACCGGCACATCCGGCTTTACAAAGCGGAGCGAAAACGAAAACGATTATATTTTAAAAGCAAAGCAGGCTTTGATGGCAGTTAAGGGAATGACAGAGCCGCAGGCGCATAAATATTTACAGACCGAAAGCATGAAAAGCGGTAAAAAAATGGTTCAGACCGCCATGGATGTTCTTGATATGCTTGATTGATTTTAGGAGTTGAGTTTAATGAAGTTCACAAAAATGCACGGCTGCGGTAATGATTATATCTATATTGATTGTTTAACGGAAACGGTCAAAGACGAGAGAGCGGCGGCAATATCTTTGTCAGACCGTCACTTCGGTATCGGCGGCGACGGAATTATTCTTATCAAAAAGGGTGTCGCCGCGGATTTTGAAATGGTTATGTATAATCCCGACGGTTCGCGCGCTGAAATGTGCGGCAACGCAATCAGATGCGTTGCAAGGTATGTTTACGACAAAAAGTATGTGAGCAGCGAAAAATTTACAATTGAATCAATGGGAAAGGTTAAATATATAGAGCTTTTCATTGAAAACGGAGAGGTGAGTTCCGTCAGGGTGGATATGGGCGCGCCCATTCTTGAGGCGTGTGAAATTCCCGTTATCTGCAAAGGCAACAGAGCTATAAAAGAAAAGATAACCGTGGGAGGCAGAGATTTTGAAATGACCTGTGTTTCTATGGGAAATCCCCACGCCGTTATGTTTATAGACAAAAGTCCAAGAGAATTCGAGCTTGAAAAATTCGGTCCGCTTTTTGAAAATAATAAGGCTTTTCCGAAACGTGTGAACGCCGAATTCGCTTTTGTTGAGGATAGAAAAAATATTGAAATGCGCGTTTGGGAAAGAGGCACCGGCGAGACGCTCGCCTGCGGCACGGGAACCTGCGCAACAGTTGTTGCGGCAATACTAAACGGTCTTGTTTGCAACGATGTTACCGTTCATCTTTTGGGCGGAGATTTAAAAATCAGTTGGAGCGGCAATGAGGAGGAGAGCGTGTTTATGACAGGCCCCGCCGAATACGTTTTCAGCGGAGAAATAGATTTGTAAACAGGAGGCAGATCAATGAAGATCAATGAAAACTTTTTAAAGATTGAAAGCTCTTATCTGTTTTCAACCGTTGCAAAAAAGCAGCGTGAGTATCAGGCGGCTCACCCCGATAAAGAGGTTATACGCCTTTCTATAGGCGATGTTACAAAGCCGCTTGCGCCCGCTGTTATAAAAGCAATGCACAAGGCGGTTGACGAAATGGCGGATGAAACCACGTTTCGCGGATATCCCCCCGAATACGGCTATGATTTTATTCTTGACGCTATTCGGAAAAACGATTATAACGACAGGGGTATTGATATTGCGAAGGATGAAATTTTTCTTTCGGACGGCGCAAAATCCGATTGCGGCAATATCGGCGATATTTTCAGCGTAGATAACAAAGTTGCGATCTGCGACCCCGTTTATCCCGTTTATCTTGACACAAACGTTATGGCGGGCAGAAGCGGCAACAAGGGTGCCGACGGACTTTATGAAAATATAATTTATATGCCATGCACGGCGGAAAACGGATTTATGCCGGAGCTTCCGAAGGAAAAGGCAGATGTGATATATCTATGTTTCCCGAACAATCCCACCGGTATGACTGCCACTAAAGAACAGCTTAAAAAATGGGTTGATTACGCGCTTAAAAATAATTCGCTGATTCTTTTTGACTCGGCATATGAGGCGTTTATTACTGACGGTTCGCCAAAGTCTATTTATGAGATAGAGGGCGCCGAAAAATGCGCCATAGAGCTGCGCTCATTCTCAAAAACCGCGGGATTTACAGGCGTTCGCTGCGGCTACACCGTTGTTCCGAAGGAGCTTGTGTTCAACGGTATAAGCCTTAATCCGCTTTGGGCACGCAGGCAGGCAACGAAATTTAACGGCGTCAGCTACATTACTCAGCGTGCGGCAGAGGCGGTTTACAGTGACGAGGGAAAGAAACAGACTAAAGAGATTCTTGCATATTATCAGAGAAACGCAAGGGTAATTTACGACGGGCTTACCGAGGCGGGCTTTATCTGCTACGGAGCCGTTAACTCTCCATATGTATGGCTCTCTGTTCCTCAGGGAATGACTTCATGGGAGTTCTTCGACGATCTGCTTGATAAATGTCAGGTTGTGGGCACTCCCGGTTCGGGGTTCGGACCCAGCGGAGAGGGCTATTTGCGCTTAACGGCATTCGGCAATTACGAAAAGACCATAGAGGCCGTTGAGAGAATCAAATCGGTTTACGGTAAGTGAATTTATATAAAACAGGAGGATAAGTAAAATGACAAAGACAGAGCAAATGTATGAGGGAAAGGCAAAAAAGGTGTGGGCAACGGATGACCCCGATATTGTAATTGTTGATTACAAGGACGACGCCACCGCGTTTAACGGCAAAAAAAAGGGAACGATAACGGGAAAAGGCGTTGTTAACAACAAAATGTCAAACTACCTTATGCGTATTCTTGAGGCAAAGGGCATTCCCACTCATTTTGTGGAGGAGCTTTCAGACCGCGAAACGGCGGTAAAAAAAGTTACGATTATTCCGCTTGAGGTTATTATCCGAAACCGCGCGGCAGGCTCAATCTGTAAAAGACTCGGCCTTGAGGAAGGAATGGAATTTGTTGCTCCCTCAATTGAATTTTCATATAAATGCGATGAACTTGACGACCCGCTGATTTCCGAATATCACGCTATATCCTGCGGTTTCTCCACGAGAGAAGAAATAGACGCCGTTAAGGAGATGGCGTTTAAGACAAACGATGTCCTTAAAGAGTATTTTGCGTCTATCGGGGTTGAACTTATTGATTTCAAGCTTGAATTCGGAAAAACGTCAGACGGCAAAATTGTTTTAGCCGATGAAATCAGTCCTGATACCTGCCGCTTTTGGGATATCAAAACTCATGAAAAGCTCGATAAGGACCGTTTCCGCCGCGATCTTGGCGGAGTAGAGGACGCATACGCTGAAATGATGAAAAGAACAGGACTTGATAAATAATGCAGAACGATACGTATAATTCACCTTTTAACGCGCGGTATGCAAGCAGGGAAATGCAGTATATCTATTCTCCCGATTTTAAATTTAAAACGTGGAGAAAGCTGTGGATAGCTCTTGCCGAGGCAGAACACGAGTTGGGTTTAAACATCACCGATGAACAGATTGAAGAACTGAAATCTCATGCGGAGGATATAAATTACGACGTTGCGCGTGAATACGAAAAAAAATTCCGCCACGATGTTATGAGCCATGTTCACGCATACGGCGAACAGTGCCCGAACGCAAGGGCGATAATTCACCTTGGCGCAACAAGCTGCTACGTGGGAGATAACACAGATGTTATCACAATGCGGGAGGCGCTGCTTTTAATTAAGAAAAAGCTCGTGAACGCCATTGCGTCCGTTGCAAAATTTGCCGATGAATACAAGGATATGCCTTGCCTCGGCTTTACCCATTTTCAACCCGCACAGCCCACCACCGTCGGCAAGCGCGCAACGCTTTGGCTTATGGATTTGGTGCTTGATTATAATGAGATTGAACATGTTCTGAATTCTCTTATGCTGCTTGGTTCAAAGGGCACAACAGGCACACAGGCGTCTTTCCTCGAACTGTTTAACGGCGACCACGAAAAATGCAAGGAACTTGACAAAAAAATTGCCGAAAAGATGGGATTTAAGTCATGCTTTCCCGTAAGCGGTCAAACGTATGCCAGAAAGCTTGACACCATCGTGTGCAACTGCCTTGCTCTGATTGCGCAGTCATGCTGTAAATTTTCCAATGATTTAAGACTTCTTCAAAATCTTAAAGAGATTGAGGAACCGTTTGAAAAAAATCAGATAGGCTCATCGGCAATGGCGTACAAACGCAACCCCATGAGGAGCGAAAGAATAGCCTCACTTTCACGTTATGTGATGATAGACGCTCTTAATCCC
>CANRMJ010000100.1 GCA_947631705.1 uncultured Clostridia bacterium | reverse complement strand
TACACAACAACAAGCAGCTATTAACTTATTTGAGCAGTTAAATAATTAAAAAATCCGCCTTGCTTGCACAAGGCGGATTTGTAATTTATGAGGTTATTATCTCTTGATATCGTCCCATTTAACGCCGTTAATATGGAACATTTCATCAAAATCATAGCGGTTGTTTTCATCCTTTGAGTGGCTGGGATACCAAACCTGCGCAAAGAACGGATTAGTTTTAGCGATTGAGTCATAATCCCATGCCTTTTGAGGAATATAGCATTCCGGACACCAGTGACCGCCAAGAAGAATAAGGGCGGGGCTTGCTTCAAATTCCGCGCCGCAGTGGCCGCATTTCCATTTGAGCTTGGTGGCAAGGTCACCCTTGGTCATTGTATCGGACAAACACTCGCCTCCGCGGAACTTAGCAGCCTGTTTCATATCGTCTATATCAAGCTCTGATTCGGGCTTGCTTTCATCATATCCGTGGTCGAGCTTATACTGCTCGGCAGCGCTGTTGTTTTTATCAAACTTGATGATTTCAAAATCTTCCCACTTCTTGGGTATCTTTTCCCATTCGGCTTTTGATCCGTAATAAGCGCTGAGACGAACCGTGTTGTTTTTCTCAACCCAATCAAGAGTACCGAAATCGGGAGTTGACGCAATTTTCTTCATAAACGGCTTTGCACATGCCGCAACAAGATTTTTGGGAAGATATCTCGGAATTTTGAAATAAAATTCAACCTGATTGGCAAGACGGTTGAAATAATCCTGAACGGGAAGGTTCTCACGGAAATGGAGATATTCCTCAAGCTTGTCACCGTCTGCATAGAACTGACCGTGGAAATTCCTTGTGATAAACCAGTTCGGCTCAAAGAGCTTTTCGGGACCGGCAAGACCGAGTGTGCCGAGAAGAAGACATTCAAACTCATAGTTTGAAATTCTGTATTCCTTGCCCGAACCGATATTATAAAAGTGATTCCAGAAATCAGCGCCGAGATTGCCGGCAGCGTCCTCTGTTACAAGATTGCACATAAGACGACCTGAATCCTCTACTGTGCACCATTCAAGAACGCCGTTGATTGGAACGTGGAACATAATGGGATCCATATTTTTAAGGATATTCGGATAAAGAATTCCTGACTGGCGCATAACAACCCAGTTTTTAATTCCGCTTTCAACAAAAGTGCGCTCTGCAACTGTTTTGGAAATCGCATAGTGATCGTAGATGGAAATTTTGATTGGGTCGCCGCAGCGCCCCCAGTGAATCGGGTAATTACGCCCGCCGGTTTCGGCAACCGTGCCTATGTAGCAAACTTTGATTGCGTCGGGATCGGGCTGCGCAAGAACAGCCTTGCAGATATTTTGGGCGGCACCGATGTTTGTTTTTTGTGTTTTGTAGGGTTTCCAGTCGGCAACAGGAGAAACCATACCGCCAACATGAAGCACATAATCGGAGCCTGTTACGCCCTCAAGTATTGAATCGTATTCAAGTAAATCGCCCCAAATAACTTTGAGATTCGGCTTGCCCATAAGCGGCTTTAACTTCTCTTCATTTTTGGCGCTTTTACGTGCAAGCATCTTGATGTTGATCTCGTTAGGCTTTTTGAGCATTTCCTGAATAGCTGCCCAGCCCATATTACCGGTGCCTCCGGTAATAAATACTGTTTTCTTTGCCATTGGATTAGCCTCCTTATTGTTTCTTTTTTTGCAAAATATATTATAAACTATTTATAAACAAATTACAATATAAATGCAAAAAATTATGAATAAAATTTTAATTTTAAAAACTTGTGTCTTTTGTTATAAAAGTGTTGACAATTATTTATTGCTGCGTTATTATTGTTTTAAGTTAATAGAATCTTATCAAGAGTGGTTGAGGGACAGGCCTTATGACACCACAGCAACCTGCGTTCAGCAAGGTGCTAATTCCTGCGGTATATCCGAACGATGAGTTATTCACACACTCACATCGGAGTGTGTTTTTTTGTGAAAGGAGAATAAAAATGTCTAAATACTTATTCACAAGCGAATCCGTTACGAAAGGGCATCCTGATAAAATATGCGACAGAATTTCCGATTCTATTCTTGACGCTATGCTTGAACAAGACCCCATGAGCCGTGTTGCCTGCGAAACAACCTGCACTACGGGACAAGTGCTTGTTATGGGCGAAATCACATCGAAAGCTCAGGTTGATATTCCGGCTATTGTAAGAAAAGCTATTTGCGATATAGGGTATGATAATGCAGTTAAGGGGTTTGACGGTAAAACGTGCGCGGTTCTTGTTGCGCTCGATAAGCAGAGCACCGATATTGCCATGGGCGTTGATAAATCATATGAGTTAAAAAATGCCGAATTTGACGATAATAATCTTAACGGTGCCGGAGATCAGGGAATGATGTTCGGTTATGCCTGTAATGAAACCAAGGAGCTTATGCCTTTGCCGATAAGTCTTGCACATAAGCTTGCGGTTAGATTAACAGAGGTGCGGGAAAACGGAACTTTGCCGTATCTTTATCCTGACGGAAAAACTCAGGTTACCGTTCAGTATGAAGACGGAAAGCCCTCAAAGGTTACGGCTGTTGTTGTATCAAGTCAGCACAGCGCTGATATTTCGCTTGAAAAGCTGCGCAGTGATATTATAGATAATGTTATTACGGCGGCAATTCCTGCCGAACTGATTGATGATGACACGGTTATTTATGTTAACCCCACAGGAAGATTCGTTATCGGTGGTCCTCAGGGAGACAGCGGACTTACCGGCAGAAAAATAATTGTTGATACATATGGCGGTTACGCGCGCCACGGCGGCGGGGCTTTCAGCGGAAAAGACCCAACAAAGGTTGACCGCAGCGCTGCATATGCGGCACGATGGGTTGCCAAAAATATTGTTGCGGCCGGTCTTGCGGAAAAATGCGAGATTGAGCTTGCTTACGCAATAGGTGTTGCAAAGCCTGTTTCGGTTATGGCAGATACTTTCGGAACAGGAATTAAATCAGATGAGGAAATTTCGGAAATTATAAGCAAAGTTTTTGATTTAAGACCTTCCGCGATCATTGAGAGACTTGATCTCAGAAAGCCTATCTATAAAGAACTTTCTGCCTATGGACATATGGGCAGAGAGGATCTTGACGTGTCGTGGGAAAAACTCGATATGGTAGACGAAATCAAAAAATATCTCTGATATAAATAAAAGGCGGGAATTCTCATAAAGAGTATTCCCGTCTTTTTTATAGCTTTTTGTCTTTGTTTATTGCACGGTCAACCGCGTTGTGAACGGCTGATTCAAATCCGTCTGATTGGAGTGAAACAACGCCCTCAATCGTTGTTCCGCCCGGAGAGCATACCTGATCAATCAGCTCATACGGATGAATTCCGCTTTCAAGAATCATTTTGGCACTTCCCAAAACTGTTTGAGCCGCGATTTTAAGTGCGGCGTCTTTTTTCATTCCGTTTTTGACTCCCGCTCGCGCGAGAGCGTCTATAAACATATATGAAAAGGCGGGCGAGCATCCCGAAAGAACACCGAAAAGGGGAAAATCGCTTTCCGGCAGTTCGGTAATTTCTCCAACAGCTCCGAATATTTTTTCAACTTCGTTTTTTTCGGAGTCTGTAACCTCTGCGTTTGCGCAATAGGCAGTGCAAGCGCAAGAAACCTTTGCGTTTATGTTGGGCATAACTCTGATAATTTTATTGTCGTGTGAAAGGCGTTCTCTTATAAATTCAATCGTTTTGCCTGCCGCAATTGAAATCAAAACGGCTCCGCTCTCCTCAAGGGTTATATTTATATCCGCAAGAACCGACGAGAGAATGTTTGGCTTTACAGCAAGAACAACGTAATCGGAAAGGCGAACCGTCTCTTTTGCCGATGTGCATTTTGAAACGGAATATTTCGCCGCGGCATTTTCAATTACCGCCGCGTTAGTGTCATAAACAAATATGTCTTTGCCGTCTATTACTCCCGATTCCGTAATGCCTTTTATAATTGCGGACGCCATATTTCCGCATCCTATAAATCCAATGCTCATTGTACTTCCTCTGTTTCTTAAATTTTACATTTATATACTAACACAGCATATATAAAATATCAATTTTTTTTATATTCGCTGTATTTCTTTTTTGTTGCGTTGCCGCCTCTTATATGACGCTCTGCCTTGTTTTCCTGAAGAACCTTTTTAACCTCGTCGTATAAAATTCTGTCTATTTCATAAAGGCGCTTTGTAACGTCTATATGCACTGTTGATTTGCTTATTCCGAAAACCGCGCCCGCCTGCCTGACCGTGGCGCCCGTTTCACTTATGTACTTGCCGATTTCAACGCACCTTTTTTCAACATTACCGTTCAAGTGTTTCACCGTCCTTGGTAATGTATATTGAAAAAAGATTTAATTTATAACTTTGTTTACTTAATAAGAGAGCTTATAAAATCATAAATCGGAACAAGCGCAATAGGCAAAAATATCGCCGGAAGATAATTCATAACCTTCAGCTTTTTTATTCCTGTTAAATCAAGACCGAGAGCAAGAATCAAAAGACTGCCGACGCATACCATTTCGTTTACAACATTTTCGGTTAATACGGGTGCAACAGCATTGGCAAGAAGAACTATCGCGCCTTGGAATAAAAGCACAAAAACCGCAGATGCGGCAACGCCTATCCCAAGAGAACTTGCAAGCACAAAGCTTGAAATCAAATCAAGAATTGATTTAATAAAAATCATCTTGTTATCTCCGTTAAGCCCCGCCTCTAGACTGCCGACTATCGTCATTGAACCTATGCAGAAAACAAGGCAGGCGGTAACAAAACCCTGCGCAAATCCGCCTGCGGGAGAATCGCTTTTTTTGAATTTGCTTTCCACCTTTAAACTGAGTTTATTAAAATGCCTGTCTATATCTATCAAAGTGCCTATAAGAATTCCTATAACCATTGAAAGAATAAGAACTATTGTGTTTTTTCCTTTTAAACTTCCGCTTATTCCTATGTATATCGTGCAGAGCCCTATACCTTTCATAAGGCTGTCTTTAAACCTTTCGGGGATTCCTTTTTTTAAAAGCAGTCCGAAAAAAGAGCCGATAAGAACAGTGGCCGTGTTCACAATAACGCCTATCATTCCGCTCATAATGCACCTCCGATTTTTGATTATACAGTATTTTAATCCAAAAATCAAAATATGTAAAGTAAATACTCTAAAGAAGAAGGTTGATTTTAAAAAACGGCGTTAACACAGTGTTTTGCGGGTTTAGTATTTCTCTTTACACGCCATTTTTTTATTGCAAGAGATATTTGTGTGTGATATAATTGTATATATTTGTTAAGGGGTATTTGTTTATGATTTATAATTTGAAAAAAGATAATTATAAAACATTTGAAATATATGAAGATAATAATTTGCCGCCGCGCGCGTATTTCATACCGTTTTCAGATATAGAGGAGCTTCGTAATACCGATATAAGAACTCAACGGTATAATTCCTCGCGTGTTGCCGTTCTTTCGGGCGACTGGAAATTCAAATACTACGAAAA
>CANRMJ010000099.1 GCA_947631705.1 uncultured Clostridia bacterium | reverse complement strand
ATACCGTTGTATTCGCAGGGATTGTGTGAGGCGGAAATCATAACTCCCGCGTCACAGTTGTATTTGCCGACGAGATATGCAATCGCAGGAGTAGGAACAACGCCAACGGACATCACGTTCACTCCAACAGAGCAAAAACCCGCAGTGAGAGCCGCCTCAAGCATATCGCCGGAGGCTCTCGTGTCCTTTCCTATCATAACCGTGGGTTTTGACTCGGAATTTCTGTTTTTTATAAGAATTTCCGCGGCGGCAACGCCTATCTGCATCGCAAGCTCGTTTGTTAAATCCTTGTTTGCAATTCCTCTTACTCCGTCTGTTCCGAATAATCTTCCCATAAATCAATTTCCCTCTCTGAAATAAATATTTAAAGGTGTTTCCCGCCGCCTATAGAGGCGGGGACATCTTTTCAAATATCATAACAATGACTGCTGCCCGTTTTGCTCAATTCCAAGATGACGGTATCCGGCGGGTGTTACGCATCTTCCTCGCGGCGTTCTGCTCAAAAAACCTATCTGCATAAGATAAGGCTCGTAAACATCCTCAATGGTAACGGCTTCCTCTCCTATCGCCGCAGCAATCGTTTCAAGACCAACGGGACCGCCGTTGTAATTTTTAATCATTGTTGTGAGCAGCCGACGGTCTGTCAAATCAAGTCCGAGTTCGTCAATTTCCATTCTGCTGAGCGCGTCTTGAGCCGCCGCCTTTGTTATAACTCCGTTATATTTAACCTCCGCGAAATCGCGGCTTCTTTTCAAAAGCCTGTTTGCAATACGCGGCGTTCCTCTTGAACGTGACGCAATTTGAACGGCTCCCTCGCTGTCTATATCAATACCGAGTATTTCCGCACTTCGGTGCACTATTGACGCAAGCTCCTTATCACTATAAAGCTCAAGGCGGAAAATAACTCCGAATCTGTCTCTGAGAGGAGCGGAAAGCTGACCCGCGCGTGTTGTTGCGCCCACAAGAGTAAAATTCGGCAAATCAAGTCTTATAGATCTTGCAGACGGTCCTTTCCCGATAATAATATCAAGCGCGCGGTCTTCCATCGCAGGGTATAAAACTTCCTCAACGCTCCTGTTTAGGCGGTGAATTTCATCAATAAAAAGAACATCGCCCTCCTGAAGATTTGTAAGGAGCGCCGCAAGGTCGCCCTGCTTTTCAATTGCCGGACCGCTTGTGATTCTTATATTAACGCCCATTTCATTTGCAATTATTCCCGCAAGAGTTGTTTTTCCGAGACCCGGAGGACCATACAGCAAAACATGATCAAGAGCCTCTCCTCTTGCGCGCGCCGCCTGAATATAAACGGAAAGATTTTCCTTAACCTTATCCTGCCCTATATAATCCACAAGCTCCTTAGGGCGCAAGCTGTTTTCTATATCATTGTCTGCCGAAGTAAATTCGGTTGATACTATCCTGTTTTCTAAATCCATTTCATCCATAGATATTCCTCAACGTTTTAAGTTTTTTTAAAGATTGCGTGATAACTGCTTTAATCCCAATCTTATCATTTCGTCCGCCGCAAGCGATTTATCCATCTGCCCCACCGCAACAGCGGCGTCGCTCTGGCTGAATCCGAGAGCAACAAGAGCCGCAACAGCCTCTGCCGCCGCAGATTCATCCTCAATTGAGCCTGCTGACGCGGCGGCTGAAAATGTTCCGTCTGATGAAATTCCCGTCATTTTATCTTTTAATTCAAGCACGATTCGCTCCGCGGTTTTTTTACCCACTCCGTTTGCCCTCGTTATCGCTTTGGTGTCACCCGCCGCAATCGCAACAGCAAGTTTATCCGGCGAAAGCTCAGAAAGAACGGCAACAGCCGCCTTTGGACCAACGCCTGAAACAGTTATTAAAAGTTTAAAGGAATCAAGCTCTGCCTGCGTGGAAAAGCCAAACAAATCCATCGCGTCTTCTCTAACCGAAAGATAAGTAAAAAGATTAACTTCATTTCCGATTTTTCCTATCTCTTTTGCGGTATTAAGAGAGGTATAACACTTAAAGCCTATTCCGCCGCATTCAACAACAACAAACTGCGCATCAGAATATGTTAATTTTCCTTTTACGTTATAAATCATATAGGCACCTCATCTTAAATTGTAGTCGCCGAGAAGGCTTGAGCTTGAATGACCGTGGCAGATTGCCATTGCAAGCGCGTCGGCAGTATCATCGGGCTTAGGTATCTTTTCAAGTCCAAGAATGATTCTCGTCATTTCCTGCACCTGTTTTTTAACGGCTCTGCCGTAACCCGTAACAGACTGCTTTACCTGCAAAGGCGTATACTCGTGGATTTTCACTCCGTTCATTTGAGCAGAAAGCACAATTACCCCTCTTGCCTGAGCAACGTCAATAACCGTTTTGGCATTGTTGTTGTAAAAGAGTTTTTCCATGCTCATAACATCGGGTCGGTACTTTTGAATAATAATATTCATTTGCGTATATATCGTCTGAAGTCTTTCGGGAAACGGAATATGCGCCTCGGTAGTTATTGCTCCGTAATCTATTACACTGAATTTGTTTGCCCTGTATTCAAGTATTCCCCAGCCGATTATCGCATAGCCCGGGTCTATGCCTAAAATTATCATTACACACACTAACCCATTTTAGTTTTATATTTAGATGATTATAGCACAAAGGGAATATTTATGCAATAATTATAAATCATTAAGTATCTAATATTTATTTCTATCTATTTGTTTCGCAATAAACCAACAAACAAAAAACAGCCGCGTAAAACACGGCTGTGCGGAACTATTTTTTTATGATTTTGTATGCAATCCTAACAGTAAAAAGATAAAACGAACTGTTTGTATGGGCAAAAGCAAGCAAAACTTTTCTCTTGAATTTAATTGAAAGATTTTTAATATCCTTAATTGAAACAGAGCGTATCAGTCCGCACACCTCGTCAAGAATGCCTTTAGGCAGTTCATTTCCTCTCGCTCTACAGTGAATGCAGCTAAGGGCACTGTCTGCCATGCTCGAATAAATTATATGGCTGTAATCAAGCTTATTGTTAACCGAGAATTCATACTTTTCTTTATTTGCCATATAAATATCGGCAGAACGCTTAAATGTTTGGGTCTGAACAATTCCCTTTGGATTAACACGGTAATAATAAATGCTGTGGGGAGGCGCCACCACAGATATTACCTCTGAAGCCGCAACAAATTTATACGTTGTTGACAAATCCTCGTAAACTCTTCCGTCAGGAAATTTTATGCCGTTAAACAAATCAATTTTATAGAGCTTTGACCACGTATAACTTTTTATATTGTCAAACATTATCTGCTTTAAAAATTCTTCCTTATCGGTTATTAACTCATTTTTAAAAAACGGATTTTCTATTTCGGGATGAACAACGGAAACTTTTTCGTTAAAGAAAGTGTGAAAGCCCCAAACAATATCGCTTTCATACTTCTCTGCGCTCTGTATCAATGATAAAATACAATCCTTGGAGATGTAATCGTCGCTGTCAACAAAAGTTATATATTCTACCCCCCCCCGAAGATTTTTTTAGAAAGTCCACTCCGGCATTTCTCGCTGCTGAAAGGCCTGAATTTTCTTGAAAAATACTTCTGAACATTGCACTGTCTGTCTCGCAGTATTTATTGATTATCCTATCACTGCTGTCTGTTGAACCGTCGTTTACAATAACACAAATAAAATTTCTGTATAATTGATTTTTAATGCTTTCAAGACATTCTTCAAGATATTCTGACGCATTATAACACGGAACTACGATTCCAACCTTTTTATTCATAAGCAAGCTCCTTAAAGATTTGTACTTCAACATCAAATATCCATAAGCAACGAAGGGTCGAACCCAACAGACTTATATAACCGTATTCATTGTTCTTTCATTTGGTTAACAAATTTTTCAAGCTCAATTATATTGAAAGTATAGAATTTTGAGTCGGTATTTGGAATAAAATATCTTGCGCACACTTTGCCGTTTAAAACCGCAAACGCCTGTTTAAGAGTGTTTGTCATATAATCGGCGGCTGCTCTTGCGTTTGAGCCCGCAACGATAACAACGCCGACTTTTTTGAATTTTTCAATCGGCGGATTTGCCCCGCGTTTGAATCTGGCGCTGTAATAGCGCTGAAATCTGTCTAAAACAGCCTTTAAAGGAGCGGGAAAGAAATTGTTGTAAACAGGTGTGAAAAAAGTGATATAATCGGCTTCCTCAAAATCCTCGAAAAATATATCAAGGTCGTGATTATAGCATCCGTCGTGATATTCGCAGTATTTGCAGTCCGTACACGGCGCGGGCGACAAGGAATACGTGTCGTATTCTTTAATTTTGCAGTCTATAAAATACGGTTTAACCTGTTTTATGAGCTCGGCGCAAACTCCGTCCTGACGCGGAGAGCCGTTAATAACCAGCATTTTTCTCATTTTCATCACCTCAATACCCTGTTATTATAACATAAAGAACAGTTGAGATAAAGAAAATTTTATGTTATCATTCATTAAAGGCTTTAAAAATTATTTTTAACTCGGAAAGGCAACGTGAAATATAATGACCGAATTCTTGATAAGGCATTTCATAAAAGACAATTACGAAAATGAATTGAAAAGAAGAGAGAAATACAGCTCTCTTTCCGGGATCGTGGGCATTATCTGCAACATTTTTCTCTGCCTTTTTAAATTTGCCGCCGGTGTTATAACGAATTCCGTTTCCGTTATGGGAGACGCGGTAAACAATCTCTCGGACGCAAGCTCAGGCATTATTACTATTTTAGGCGCAAAACTCGCCAACAAGCCTGTAGACAAGGATCACCCTTTCGGTCACGGAAGAATGGAATACATAAGCGCTCTTATCGTATCTTTTTTAATATTCATTATGGGATTTGAGCTCGGCAAAAGCAGCATAATTAAGATAATTCATCCCGAAAAGGTAAAATTCAGCGTTGTTTCGCTTATAGTTCTTACAGCTTCAATACTAATAAAACTGTGGATGGCGGTATTCAACAACAAGCTCTATAAGGAAACAGACAATATTAATCTCAGAGCCGTGAGGCAGGATTCCGTTAACGACTGCCTGTCAACCGCCGCCACTATCGCGGCGCTGCTTATTTCTTCGCTCACATCATTTAGATACGCAGACGGAATTATGGGCGTTATAGTTGCCGTAATCGTTATACTTGCAGGCGTTAACATAGTTAAAGATATTATAAGCAATTTGCTTGGAAAGGCGCCGCCTCACGAGCTTGTCTGCGAAATAGAAAATATAATGCTTGAGGAAGATTGCATCGTAGGCGTGCACGACCTTATTATACATAATTACGGCCCCGGCAGAACGATAGCGTCCGCCCACGCCGAAGTTCCGTGCAATATGGAAGTTGTTGAGCTTCACGAGGCCATAGACCGTGCCGAAAAGAAGATAAGCTGCAAACTCAACATAATGATGTGCATCCATATGGATCCGATAGTGGTTGACGACGGAAAAATAAACGAGTATAAAAAAATAGCGACGCAGATAATAATGGACTGCGACGAAAGTTTTTCCTTACACGATTTCAGAGTTGTTGATTCCAGCAGAAAAACAAAT
>CANRMJ010000098.1 GCA_947631705.1 uncultured Clostridia bacterium | reverse complement strand
GATATTTTTGCCAATGGCGGGAATTAATCTAACGGCTGTTGTTTTGCCGTTCACCATTCCTATTGCCGCCTCATCCGCGATAATTCCGCTGATAACTTCAGGCGTTGTGTCTCCCGGCACTACTATCATATCAAGACCAACGGAGCAAACCGCCGTCATTGCCTCAAGCTTTTCAATCGTAAGCGCTCCCGTTTTAGCCGCGTCAATCATACCCGCATCTTCAGATACGGGAATAAAAGCTCCTGAGAGTCCGCCGACACTTGAGGACGCCATTACACCTCCCTTTTTCACCGCGTCATTAAGCATTGCAAGGCAAGCGGTTGTTCCTGTCGCTCCGCATTTTTCAAGTCCGATTTCTTCAAGAATATGGGCAACAGAATCACCTACGGCGGGAGTCGGCGCAAGCGACAAATCGACGATGCCGAACGGAACGCCGAGCCTTTTAGACGCCTCTACACCTACCAATTGACCCATTCTTGTGATTTTAAAGGCAGTTTTTTTAATCAGTTCGGCAATCCTATCAATACTGTAATCGGGATATTTAGCTACAGCCGCGCGAACAACACCGGGGCCAGAAACACCAACATTTATAACACAATCAGGCTCGGAAATTCCGTGAAAAGCTCCTGCCATAAACGGATTATCTTCGGGCGCGTTGCAAAAAACAACAAGTTTTCCCGCCGCAATGCAGTTACTATCTTTAGTCATCTCGGCAGATTCCTTGATTTTGCCGCCCATTATCCTTACAGCGTCCATATTAATGCCCGCCTTGGTTGAACCGATGTTAACCGAAGAACAAAGATGCTCCGTGCGCGAAAGAGCCTCGGGAATTGAATTAATCAGTTCAAGATCTCCGGCAGAAAAGCCTTTTTGAACAAGGGCAGAATATCCGCCTATGAAGTTTACGCCAATTGTGTTTGCAGCCTTTTCAAGAGCAAGGGCGTATTTAACGGGATCGCCGCCGCTTATTCCCGTGAGAATAGCAATGGGAGTAACTGAAACACGCTTGTTGATTATCGGTATTCCGTATTGCTTTTCTATTTCTTCGCCTACACTTACAAGGTTTTCAGCCTTTTTGCAGATTTTATCGTAAACCTTTCGGCAAGACTTATCTATATCCGAATCGGCGCAGTCAAGCAAAGATATTCCCATTGTTGTTGTGCGTATATCAAGACATTCGTCTTGAATCATTTTTATTGTTTCAAGAATGTCAAAAGTATTAATCATAATATTAAACCCTTTCGCCGTTATGATGAGAACGATTGTATTTTAAATTCTGTGCATTGAATTAAATATTTCCTCATTCATAACGTGAATTGAAAGTCCGTTTTCTTTTCCGTATTCAGAAAGCGTATCGGAAAAATCACTGAATGAAACGGCGCAATCGGAAATATCAGCCATCATAATCATACAAAACATATCCTGAAGAATAGACTGTGTTACTTCAATTATGTTTACATTATTTTTTGCGCAAATTGCTGAAACGCTCGCAAGTATTCCAACCATATCTTTTCCGATAACAGTGATAACAGCTCTCATTATAAAAACCTCCAAAAATAATATAAAAATTATAACAAAGGAATAAATTTTTTTCAATAAAAACAATAATATTATTTAAAAATTAAATCAAATGTGTTAGAATGTTGAAAATGCGGCAATGCTGTGCTTTAATTTATTGTAATTTATATGCGTTAAGGAAGGGCATTTATAAATTTATGAAGTTTTCAAATTTTGTTGATACGCACACTCATTCAGATCACTCCTTTGACGGTAATCATTCCTGTATGATGCTCTGCGAAAGCGCTGTTGAAAAGGGAATAAACGTTTTGGCAATAACCGACCATTGCGACATAGATTCAAAGGAGCTTGATTTCAGAGCGTTTTGCTCCAATCAGTTTGTTGAAACATTTAAGGCGAAAAAATTTTTCGAGGAAAAGCTGATTGTTTTGCAGGGGCTTGAAATGGGGCAGGCGATTTATAACAAACAGCTTTCCGAAAGCATTTTAAAAGAGTATAAATACGACTTTGTTTTGGGCGCGATACATAATCTTGAAAATATGGATGATTTTTATTTTCTTGATTATTCCGATTGGAATGTTTACGCTCTTCTTGACGATTATTTCGACACCGTGCTTTCTCTTTGCAAATGGAACAAATTTGATTCTCTCGCGCATCTAACCTATCCTTTGAGATATATTAAGGGCAATGCAAAAATAGACGTTGATTTATCAAAATTTTCGGATAAAATCGAAGCGATTCTTAAAACGCTTTCAGAAAACGGAAAAGCTCTTGAAATCAACACATCAGGTCTTTTTCTTGAATTGAACGATACCTTGCCCGGCAAGGATATTGTCAGGCTGTTCCGCGAACTCGGCGGTGAATTTGTAACTGTTGGTTCAGACAGTCATTACCATAACAGGCTGGGTATGGGAATAGAGCAGGGAATGGAAACAGCATTAGAGTGCGGATTTAAAAATATTACCGTATATGAACAGAGAAAACCTGTTTTAATACCAATTGAATAATAAAAGGAGATAATATATTATGGATAAAAAATTGCTTAATCTTCTTGAAACAGACGCAAAACTTACTGTTAAAGAACTTGCGGTTATGCTTAACGTTAAAGAAGAAGTTGTTGAGAAAGAAATAAAACAGCTTGAAGAAACCGGCGTTATCAAAGGTTATAAGGCTATTATCGACAAGGAAAAAGCAAATGTTGAAACTGTAAGCGCTTTGATTGAGATAAAAGTTCAGCCAAAGCTGGGTCACGGCTTTGAGGCTATAGCAGACAGAATCGCAAAATTGGATGAGGTTGAATCAATTTATCTTATGAGCGGCGGTTTTGACCTTGCTGTTATGGTAACCGATAAATCATTTCAGGAAGTTGCGATGTTTGTTGCGGAGCGCCTTTCTCCGCTTGAAGGCGTTGTTTCCACCGCTACTCATTTTATTCTTAAAAAATACAAGGAACAGGGCGTGCTGTTTTCTGATGAAGAAAAGGACGATAGGGGGACTGTTTCCTTTTGATTGATTACAGTAAATTCTTAAATGAAAATATTATAAATATTAAGCCGAGCGGAATAAGAAAATTTTTTTCTATTGCCGAGGAAATGGATAATGTTATTTCTCTCGGAGTGGGCGAGCCCGATTTTCTGACACCGTGGCATATAAGGCAAACCGCTATTGATTATCTCGACAGGGGTTCAACAAGATATACTGCGAATGCCGGTCTTTTAATGCTGCGTGAGGAGATAAGCAGATATTACGTCAGAAGATTCGGAATAGAATATGAGCCGAAAAATGAAATACTTGTCACTGTAGGCGGCTCTGAAGGCATAGATATGGCGATAAGGTCGCTCATCTCAAACGGCGATGAGGCGCTTGTTATAGAACCTTCCTTTGTTTGTTACAAGCCGATTATCGAAACGTGCGGCGGAAAAGCCGTTCCTTTGCCTACATATGCCGAAAATAATTTTAAGCTCAACTGTTCTGTTCTTGAAAACGCAATCACGGATAAAACAAAACTGCTGATTTTCCCGTATCCAAACAATCCAACAGGTGCCGTTATGAGAAAAGCGGAGCTTGAAAAAATTGCAAAAATAATCATAAAGCATAATCTTTTTGTGATTTCCGATGAGATATACAGCGAACTCACTTACGGCGAAGAAGGTCATTGCTCCATCGCATCTATTGACGGTATGAGAGAAAGAACTGTTGTTATCAACGGATTTTCTAAATCTTATTCAATGACAGGCTGGCGCCTTGGTTACGCGCTCGGTCCCGCTCCCGTGATTTCCCAGATGACTAAACTGCATCAGTTTGCGATTATGAGCGCACCAACAAATTCTCAATATGCCGCCATAGACGCTCTTAGAAACGGCGACGCGGATATTAAAAAAATGCTTAATGATTATGATATGCGCCGCAGATTCACTGTAAACGCGTTTCGTGAAATCGGACTTGACAGCTTTGAGCCGGAGGGCGCTTTTTACATCTTTCCATCTATAAAATCAACAGGACTTTCGAGCGATGAATTTTGCGAAAGGCTCATTATGTCTAAACGTGTGGCTGTAGTGCCCGGAAGTGCGTTCGGTGATTCGGGAGAAGGATATATAAGAGTTTCATATTGTTACTCAATAGGCAATATAAAAGCGGCTATATCAAGAATAGCGGAATTTCTTGATGAGCTTAAAAATGAACGCGCCAATGGCGGAAAGGCTGAAATATGACAGTAAAAATTAAGGCATATGCAAAAATCAATCTTATGCTTGATATTGTGAACAGGCGAACAGACGGTTATCATGATTTATTTATGATAATGCAGAGCGTGGGGATTTACGATACCGTTACCGTTTGTGAGAATGATACCGAATCAATATCAATAACTTGCAGTGAAGAGGGAATACCTCTCGACAGCCGAAATATCGCTTGGAAAGCCGCTGAAGCCTTTTTTGTGGCAACAGGAATAAGGAATAAAGGAACAGAAATAAATATTGTTAAAAGAATTCCTCACGCTGCCGGACTTGCCGGAGGCAGTGCGGATGGCGCCGCCGTTATTATTGCGTTAAACAAAATATATGATACTAAACTGAGTGATGATGAGCTCTGCAAAATCGGGGTTAAAGTCGGCGCTGATGTTCCTTTTTGCCTTACGGGAGGAACGATGCTTTCTCAGGGAATCGGCGATATTCTGCATAAGGTTCGCCCTCTGCGAAGATGCCATATTCTTCTTGCAAAACCCGATATCAGTGTTAATACAGGGTATGCGTATCGTCAATTTGATACATTCGGCAAAATGCACACACCCGATAAGCTCGGAATGCTTTGTGCAATGCAGTCAAGGGATTTGAATCAGATTTGCGATAAGATGGAAAATGTTTTTGAACAGTTCATTGAAGTGCCCGAAAGGATCGCAATTAAAGAAATTATGAAAAAAAACGGCGCTCTCGGTTTTTGTATGAGCGGCAGCGGTCCAACGGTTTTCGGGATTTTTGAAAACAAGTCAGACGCCGAAAACGCCGCTGTTCAGCTTAAAAATATCGCAAAGGATATTGCAGTTTGCAGACCCGTTAACCGCGGCTGTAAAATAGTTGAATAAAATAATTTAAACCTGCCAAAAATCAAATTTGAAAGGCAGGTTTTATTATGTCAAAATTAATAAAAATATTTGTACCGATTTTTCTTTTTCTCTTACTTATATCCGCGTATTTAACTCCATTTATAGAAACAAGCGAACGGATATCTGATGATGTTTTCCGACTGCATATTCTCGCGAATTCAGACAGTAAGGAAGATCAACAATTAAAACTGAAAGTTCGTGATGCGGTTTTGGCTGAAAGTCAAAGTCTGTTTTTGGGATGTTCATCACTTAATGAAATAATCGGCGTCTGCCGAAAAAATTTAGATTTTTTTGCGGAAACAGCACGAAAATGCATTCTTGAAAACGGATACGACTACGATGTTAATGTATTTGTTGACAGAGAATATTTTAACACGCGCGAATATGAGAGTATAACTCTTCCAAGCGGAATTTACAATGCGCTCAAAATTGAAATAGGGGAGGCAAAAGGCAAAAATTGGTGGTGCGTTATGTTTCCGGCAATCTGCCTATCAGCTGTTTCCGAAAGTGAAATTAATGATGTTCTCGACGATGAGGAAATTAAATTAATAAATTCTGATAATAAGTATGAAATAAGATTTAAAATTGTGGAGATATATGAAAAAATCAAAAGCAAAATATCCTAAAAAAGCAAGCGCAAATTCCGCGCTTGCTTTTTAAATCTGTTCTATTAGTTTGAACAGGATACGTTTGTTGGTGCCGGTGGCGGGGGTCGAACCCGCACCCTGTTGCCAGGACCGGATTTTGAGTCCGGCACGTCTGCCAATTCCATCACACCGGCATATTTTCTTTTAAACCGGGACGCCCTTTTACTAAGAACGTCCCGTTGGTGCTGGTGACCGGACTTGAACCGGTACGGTATTGCTACCGAGGGATTTTAAGTCCCTTGCGTCTGCCTATTTCG
>CANRMJ010000097.1 GCA_947631705.1 uncultured Clostridia bacterium | reverse complement strand
TTATTTCTATTCTACACCTTTCAGGAGGTTTACACAATATTTGAAAAAGTCTCGATGATTACGGAAATTGAAACATATAGTTTTTCCTCACTGATTGTCTGATATACTTTCTTTTAATTAACCATTAGCGTAGATTGTGTATATTTGATTTCAATACTAAATTTTTAAACTTTAAGGCGGTAATGTAATAAGATATATTACATTGCCGCCTGTATGTTTACCCGTTTGATACGATTTTTAATTTATCTTTTACAGATAAATTTGTGCTATCTAATTTTTGTTTCATTGCTTTTGTATGGTAACAGGTCAGTTTTTCGGAAATTTCGCTTTGTTCCGCTTGTGATATTTTTATTCGGTGGATACAGATGTTTTGAATTCTGCTCTTCTTCATCTGCAAACACCTCTGTAAAATATATTTTTTGAGATGCTTGACCTATTCCTCTTTAGATTTTGCCGCGGCATAAAACCGCAACACTTTAATTATTTTATGTAATTCCTTTCTTTTCTTGTCATCTATTCCATCACACTTGGCTGCTTTTTCGTTTTTTATTAATTATACTTGAAATAATTATACTTTATGGTATAATAAATATAAATACAGAATATAATTATTATGGTGATAGTATGAAAAAGTTTATTAACAGAAACAAAGAAAGAGAATTTTTAGCGAAAGAGTATAGTAAAAACACGGCTTCATTTGTGGTTATTTATGGCAGAAGAAGAATCGGTAAAACCTCACTTTTAAAAGAATTTATCAAAGACAAAAAGGCATTATTTTTCCTTGCTACTGAAGAATCTGAAAACGAGAACAGAAATGAGTTTAAAAGAGTAGCAGCAGATTATATCAACAATCCTATTCTTGCAGATGCGAACATTGATAATTGGGAGCAGTTGTTTAAATATTTAGTAGAATACAATTTCGGTGAACGCAAATTGATAATTATTGATGAGTTTCAGTATATCGGCAAATCTAACAGTGCTTTCATTTCGGTTATGCAGAAAATCTGGGACAATATTTTAAGCAAAGAAAATATTATGCTTATTCTTTGCGGTTCGCTTGTTAATATGATGTATTCTCAAACTCTGTCATATGACAGTCCCCTATATGGCAGAAGGACGGGTCAAATCAAAATGCAGCAAATCCCTTTTAAATATTATAATGAGTTTTTTGAGAATTTCAGCGAAAAACAGTTGATTGAAAATTATGCTGTAACAGGCGGAGTTCCGAAATATATTGAGTCGCTTGAACCGTATGACGATATATATGACGCGATTAAAAATTGTGTTATGTCTAAAGAGAGCTATTTGTATGAAGAACCAAATTTTCTGCTTGAAAAAGAAGTTCAGGATATAGGAAGTTATTTTTCTATAATTAAGATTATAGCATCAGGAAAAGAAAAGCCGAGTGAAATAGCATCAGCGCTTGAAATAAAATCGACTAATTTGCCGAAGTATTTAAATGTATTAATTGATTTGGATATACTTGAAAGAGAAGTTCCGGCAACAGAAAACAATTCTGAAAAGAGTAAAATGGGATTATATAAAATCAAGGATAATTATATAAAGTTCTGGTTTAAATTTATTTATCCATACAGATCATATGTTGAAATGGATAATATAGATTTTGTTATGGACAAAATAAAGAAAGGCTTTGTTGCAAATCACGTAGCCTTTGTTTATGAGGATATATGCAGAAAAGAGTATATGAATAATCTTGTTGCCAATAATACTTGGGATTTTGTTCCCACAAAAATCGGCAGATGGTGGGATAGAAGTAATACTGAAATTGATATTGTCGCAGTCGATGAAAACAGCAATAATATCATATTCGGAGAATGTAAATACACCAATGACAAGATGAATGTTGATGTGTATTATAATCTTATTGAGAAGACTGAAAAAGTTAATTGGAATAAGTCAAATAGAAATGAGCATTTTGTATTTTTCAGCTTTAACGGTTATACCGAAAAAATGAAAAAACTTGCTGAAGAAAAAGGTAATATTATTTTATATTGAGCTTTTACTAATTTTGTTATCCATGTTAATATCAAACCTGAAAGAGGTTGATTATTTGAAAGTCGCGATATACAGCCGAAAGTCTTTGTTTACGGGCAAGGGCGAGAGTGTTGAAAATCAGATTGAAATGTGTAAGCAATATATCAAATTTTCAATGGCTGATATTGATGTTGCCGATGAAGATGTATTCGTCTATGAGGACGAGGGATATTCCGCAAAGGACTTAAAACGCCCGCGGTTTCAGCAAATGATGAAGGACCTTGATACATACAAATTTGAGTATATCGTGTGTTATCGGCTTGATAGGCTGAGCCGTAATGTGAGTGATTTTTCTGGCTTAATTGAAAAACTCAACAACAAGGGCGTAAACCTGATTTGCATCAAAGAGCATTTTGACACCTCTTCTCCTATGGGCAAGGCTATGATGTATATAACCTCTGTGTTTGCTCAGCTTGAGCGTGAAACGATTGCCGAGCGTGTCCGTGATAATATGCACCTCTTGGCTCGAACAGGTCGCTGGCTCGGCGGTACTCCGCCGACAGGCTATCAGGGAGCGGCGGAGAGCGAGGTTATTGTTGACGGCAAGGTCAAGACCTCGCATAAATTAGTGTTCAGTGATGAAATTGACACGGTAAAGCTGATGTATAATCATTTTCTTGAAACACATTCCGTATCTGCCGTGAGCAAGTATCTGATTGCAAAAAAGGTTGGGTCAAAGACAACAGGCAAATATTTTTCCGTACTCGGTATCCGTGATATTCTGCAAAATCCTGTTTACTGTATTGCCGATGAAAACGCTTATCATTACTTTGCCGAAAACGGCTCTGATATTTGTCAGGATAAAGAATTGTGGAACGGCGAGCACGGCGTTTCAACCTACAATAAAAGGGATTACAGCCGTTCGGGAGCGCCGAGGAATTCGCTTGATGAGTGGATTGTGGCAATCGGTAAGCATGAGGGAATTATCAGCGGTAAGGATTGGGTGTCGATTCAAAAATATTTTCACAGCAATCACAAAGACAAGGTGGTCAATCATAGCGAAATAGGTCTGCTGTCGGGCTTGATTTACTGCACAAAGTGCGGTGAAAAAATGTTCTCAAAAAAGCATAAGGCGACAAGCGATAGCTTTAGTTATATATGCTCAAGCAAGCTGAAAGGCAACAACGCGCTTTGTGATTGTCCCAATCTTACGGGACAGCAGACAGACGATTTGGTTGTTGACTATATAAAGGGCGAACTTGATAATTTTGATACCTTTACATCTGCTCTTGAAAATCTGAAAAGGGAATATGAAAAGGAGCGGAATATTGATAAAACAGACAAAATAAAAAACGACATTGAAGTTGTTCAAAACGAAATCAATACCCTTGTAAACCGCTTGACCGATACAACATTAAGTCAGGCATCAATCAGTGCCATTGACAAAAAAATTGTGGAACAGAGTGAATATTTACACGCTCTTGAAAACGAACTCACAGAGCAAAATCTGACAAGCGAAAATATAGATTTTGATACGGACGCATTGATAGAAAGCGTTAAGTCATTTAAGAATTTATTTGACGATTTGTCAATCTACGACAAACGGCAGATTATAAGACTGCTCATTCAAAAAATTGAGTGGGACGGGGCGGATTTACATATTTTTATGTACGGTGAATAAAGCAGTTTCAGCCGTTTATTCACCGAAAAGCGCACAAAAGTTTCCGCAATTTTGGTGGCGTATTCCCTCTGCTGATTGCGGTTATCGCAATGTTCTTTTCGGGAAACAGCTTTTTATCGGCAATGATATTACTTGCGTTTATTGCTTTTTCAATGGCGATGACGCTCCTTTCCTCGCAAATTCTTACAAAGACGGTGCTTAAAGGTGAAGCGTCCTCGTTTGTTTTGGAACTTCCGCCTTACAGAAAACCGCAATTTGCAAAAATAATATGGCAAACCGTTAAGGAAAAGATATTTTTCGTGCTTTTGCGAGCGGTTGCGGTTGCCGCCCCCGCGGGGCTTATCATATGGTGCCTTGCCAATATAAAATATGGAGATGCAACTCTTCTCAAATTGATAGCAAACGCGCTAAATCCTCTTGGTGAATTAATGGGTATGGACGGTGTGATTCTGATTGGATTTCTTCTCGGATTCCCCGCAAATGAAATTGTGATTCCCGTAATACTTATGGCGTATCTTTCAACGGGTGAACTCGGTGATTACTCTTCGCTTGACAGTTTGAAACATATTCTTACGGATAACGGCTGGACTTCTGTTACAGCTCTTTGCACCTGCGTCTTTTCAATGTTTCATTTTCCTTGTTCTACAACGCTTTTAACTATATGGAAAGAGACAAAGAGCGTTAAATGGACGGCGATTTCCGTTGCGTTTCCGCTGCTCCTCGGCACGGCGCTTTGCGTAATAATCAATTTTATATTCTGAGCAGAATTTAACGGTTTGCTCCTCCGTTTGCGCGATTGAACGCATATTTTTGCTGATTTTTTATATTTTTATTTACAAATTGAAAAATATATTTTATCATAAATATATACTGAATTTCGGAGGAGCGCTTATGCCGTTACAAATAATCAGAAACGATATAACAAAGGTTGAATGTGACGCAATTGTCAATGCCGCCAATAGCACTCTTTTGGGCGGCGGAGGCGTTGACGGCGCGATACATAAAGCCGCGGGCAGAGGTCTGCTGCTTGAATGTATGAAGCTCGGCGGCTGCAAGGTTGGGCAGGCTAAAATTACAAAGGGATATAATCTGCCTTGCAAATATGTTATACATACCGTTGGACCAAAATGGAGGGGCGGTAAGAACGGCGAGCGTGAATTGCTTGAGAATTGTTATAAAAATTCGCTTGCTCTTGCTAAAGAAAACGATTGTGAAAGCGTGGCTTTTCCGCTTATTTCAAGCGGAGTTTACGGATATCCCGTGGATGAGGCGTTCAAGGTTGCCGTTGATGTTGTTGCGGATTTTTTAATGTATAATGATATGCTTGTGTATATTGTCGTGTATAACAAAAACGCGCTTGCAGCAGGCAGTAAGCTGTTTACAGATATTGCACAGTACATAGATGAAAACTATGTTGCACAGCATTCGCCTTATGACAGCCGAAGAATAAATAATCTCGGCGAGAGTATGCCTTTGCCAAGCACGAGATTCTTTGACGATGATGATTTACAGGAAAGCGTTGTACTAAGAGATGAGGTTTGCAACGCAATGCCAACGTGTCCGGCACCTGCATTTTCTTCCGACAATCTTGAAGAACTTCTTAAAAACACAATTGACGAAAGTTTTTCCAAAATGCTGTTAAGACTGATTGATGAGCGTGGAATGAAAGACAGCGAGTGCTATAAAAAGGCAAATATAGACAAACGATTGTTTTCAAAAATCCGCTCTAATCCCGATTACAAGCCAAGCAAACCAACTGTGCTCGCTTTTTGTATTGCGCTTGAATTATCACTTGCAGAAACAAATGAAATGCTTATGAAAGCAGGCTTTGCCCTGTCCCACAGCAATAAATTTGATATTATTGTTGAATACTTCATTAAGCAAAACAACTTCAATATCTTTGAAATAAACGAGGCGCTTTTTGCGTTCGACCAAAGCCTTTTAGGCTCTGTAAATTAGTCGCACGGCAGGCGACCAAATATTAACAAAACCTCTGTATAATGAGCTTGTAAGGTTGAAAAAGACCGATACACAAATTCATTTTACGGAGGTTTTTTCTATGAAAAAGACAAACAACAATATTACGGAGTTAGTATTCATTCTTGACCGCTCTGGTTCAATGGCAGGGCTTGAAAGCGACACGATCGGCGGATTTAACTCACTGATTGAAAAGCAGAAGAAACAAGACGGCAAGTGCTATGTTTCAACCGTTCTTTTTGACAATTTCAGTGAGGTTATTCACGACAGAGTTGAGCTTGAAAACATAAAGCCTATGACTGACAAGGATTATTATGTCCGCGGCTGTACTGCGCTGATTGACGCAATCGGCGGCGCAATTCACCATATTGCGAATATTCATAAGTACGCAAGACGAGAAGATGTGCCAAAACACACAATGTTTGTCATTATGAC
>CANRMJ010000096.1 GCA_947631705.1 uncultured Clostridia bacterium | reverse complement strand
GCCAGGCTCTCTGCCAGGCTAAGAACCACGCGCTTGTTCTTGAAGACTGCGCTCTTGAAAGAACTGTTGCCGGTGTTATAAACTCCGCATACGGCTGCGCGGGTCAAAGATGTATGGCTCTTTCCTGCTGTGTGGTTCAGGAATCTATTGCCGACAAGTTTGTTGCGGAGCTTAAAAAGCAGGCGATGAATGTTAACTGCGGTCCTGCATGGGATAAGAACACCCGTTTGGGTCCGATCACATATGAAAAGCATTACAAGGAAGTGCTTGCCGATATACAGAAGGGCATTGATGAGGGCGCTGAGCTTGTTCTTGACGGACGTAATCCGAAACTTCCCGAGGGATATGAAAACGGCTATTTTGTCGGCCCCACAATTTTTGACCATGTAACAGCTGATATGACAATAGGCAGCGATGAGGTATTCGGTCCCGTTCTTTGCATTAAAAGATGCAAGGATTTTGACGAAGGACTCGCTATAATGAACGCAAACCCGTATGCCAACGGTTCGGTTATTTACACTCAGAGCGGTTACTATGCCCGCCAGTTTGCGCGTTATACAGACGGCGGACAGGTTGGAATAAATGTCGGTATTCCTGTTCCCGTTGGATTCGTTCCTTTCAGCGGTCACAAGCAGAGCTTTTTCGGCGATCTCCACTGCCTCGGCAAGGATGCATACCGTTTCTTCACGGAAAGCAAATCCGTAACCCAGCACTGGTTTGACGAGGAAGAAATGAAAGCCAAAGAGGTTGACACCTGGGACGGTTTGCTTTAATTGACATATTAAAGATTATATCCCGAAATACATTAGCGTATTTCGGGATATTTTTATGTTCTATAATAAATGTTGGAGTAAAGATAAACTAAAAAAATGAGCAGGAAGAGAAATCTTCCTGCTTTTTAGATTTTTTAAAAACTCAAACCGAGTTTTATTTTACGATTGCGTTTATTATTGATTTCATTTCTTCCATATGCTTTTCCATATCGGCAACAAGCGCAAACTGATTTTTTGCACGAACAAGATTGTGTTCGGGATATTCCGTTCTGAAATATGTATCACCGTTTAAATAATCCGTTAAAAACCTCATTCCGCATTCAAACGTCATCAAAAGCGCGGAAAAAGCAAGATTTTCCTTTTCCGCATCATTAAGGCTTTCCCCTGCCTGTGAAAGAAATCCCTCGGCATACGCTTTAAAATAATCAAGATTAATGCTGACTTTTGACAAATCGCTTTCATCCTCGGCTGCGGTGTTTGCGCCGAAACGTATGGAATCGCCGAAATCATAAAGGGCAAGCCCGGGCATAACGGTATCAAGATCGATAACGCAGATTGCTTTGCCGCTTTTTTTATCAAACATAACGTTATTGAGCTTTGTATCATTGTGCGTAACACGCAGCGGTAAATCTCCGCTTTCAATAAGATTTACAAGGCGCGGGCAATAACTTTTTCTGCTTACAACAAAATCAATTTCTTCCCTGCATACGTCTGCCCTGCCTGATATATTGTTCTTTAACGCCGGAATAAATTCGTTGCTGTATCTCAGTTTTGTGTTATGAAAATCAGGCAGCGTTTCAAACAATGTGTCCGCGGGAAAATCGGCAAGATAACGCTGGAATTTGCCGAATGCCACTCCGCTCTGCTTAAAGAGCTCAGCGTTATCAACACTGTCGTAACTCACGGAATCAGAAACAAAGACATAAGCTCTGTAACAGTCTCCGTTCTCCGCAGTATAATAATTTTTACCGTCTGCTGTTTTCACAAAATGGAGAGTTTCGCGGTTCTCATCACCGCCCGCCTTTTTTATTTCATTGCGCAGATAAGATGTTACGCTGAAAATATTATTCATAAGAGCGTCTATATTTCCGAAAACGTTTGTATTCACTTTCTGTAAAACGTACTTAAAGGTATCGGTTCCGTTTGTGCATGAAACAAGGTATGTTGAGTTTATATTTCCGCTGCCCATTACCTTATAATCAACACATTCGCCAATAAAATCAAATTTTTTTATTATGTCTCCTATATTTTGCATATTGAGCCCTCTCTTTTTCAACTATATAAATATAACATAATATACAAAATTTGTAAATATAAAAAGTCCCGCGTTTTTGCGGGACTTCTTCGCTGTTTTATATTATTCTCTCCTTAACGCGTCTATCGGGCTCATTTTAGCGGCTTTTCTTGCCGGATAAATTCCAAAGAAAAGACCGACTCCGCTTGAAAACAAAAGTGCCAACAATACTACCCACAAAGAAATTTTGGGCGTTATGTTTATTATGGCACAAGCCGCGTATGCCCCCACGATTCCAAATGTTAACCCTATAAGACCGCCTATAAGGCACAGTATTATAGATTCCGTAAGGAATTGCATTGTTATTACGCCTGTTTTGGCGCCAAGAGATTTTCTTATGCCTATCTCGCGCGTTCTCTCTGTTACCGAAACAAGCATAATATTCATAACACCTATGCCGCCTACTATAAGTGAAATAGCGCCTACGCAAGCGATAAACGCGGTGAGAACCTGCATTATAATGTCAACGATCTGAATATACGTAGCAAGATTTTGAGCCGTGTAAAGACTGCTTGAATAATTTCCGTGAGCGGCTTTAAGATAATTTATAGTTGCATTGCCCACAGCGTCATTATCCTGACCTTCCTCTGCAACAACAAACGCAGAGGAAAGCTTCGCGTCTGAGCCCGTGATCTGTGTAAGCGTTGAACAGGGCATAAAGAGCGCAACCATAAGCGAATCTTCATTTTGCTGGAACATACTTGACATCATTGAAGACGAACCGCCCGCAGTTGACGCAAGCTGGTCTATATTAGCAACACCGCATATCTTGATTTTCATAGATTTTCCGCTTGACGAAACCGTTATGGTTTCTCCCGCAACATCTTCAAAGCCGAAAACCGTTACGGCGCTGTTCGTACCGATAACAGCTATCGGAGAATTAGCGTTGTATTCCTCATCTGTGAAAAATCTGCCGTATGAGCAACCCTCGGACAAGGCAAATTGAACATCGCTGTTTACACCGATAAGCATCGCCGTTGCTTCCTTGTTCTGAGAATCTATTGTTGCTTTTCCGAATCCCATAAGCATAGGCGAACAGCGGTCAACTCCGCTTACCTTGTTTTTTATATTGCTGACATCGTCAAGTGTTATATAATCGTTATCTTCTGCCTTTGTGGTATCAACATTTACCAGGATAGAGTTAGAACCCATATCCTCAACAAGAGAAATTATGTAGTCTCTCGCGCCTGTTCCCGCGCCGACAATCATAATAACCGAGCTGATACCTATAATTATTCCGAGCATCGTGAGGAGTGACCGCATCCAATTTGCCCTGATACACTTTATTGCGATTTTAAAGCTTTCTGTAATATTCACGAAAGACTCCCCTTATTCTTTAATTGTCAACAACCCTGACTTCAAATGTTTCCGACTCATACTGCGATGCTTGAGGAGCGGAAATAATCTTATCGCCTTCCTTAAGACCGCTGACAACTTCATATTCGGATACAGAACTTGCTCCCGTTTCAATAGGAGTTTTAGTTACTGTGCCCTCTTCCTCGTTATAAAGGTAAACATATGATGCTCCGAGCTTTTCAAGAACTATTGATTCAACGGGAACAGTTACTATACTGCGGTGTTCGCCAACCGAAATTTCAACGTCGGCGTCAAAACCTATGATAATATCCTCATCCGGATTGTCAACCGATATCTGAACCTCAACACCCGCGCCCTGAGAAGTGAGGCTTGAAAGTCCGCTTATACCTGCCATTGAGCCCACGGAATCAAGAATAGATCCACTTGAGCCGCCTGTTGCAACAGGTGCCTTTGATATAACATTGCCTGTGTATTTTCCGTATGCCGTTGTTATCGTTGCGGGCATACCAACGCTAACTTTCTTGGTGTCGTATTCGCTGAGTGAAATAGTAACCACTTTATCATTCATATTTTGGAGCATCATACCGCCCGAAAGAACAGACGTTTGCTCGCCGGCGTAAATATCGCATTGCGTAATTGTTCCGTCGAAAGCGGCTGTCCATCCGGCAGCAAGCTGTTTCTGCGAATCCTTAACAGTGTCAAGCGCGCTTTTCGCGGTGTCCATAACCTCTTTTTTGGCATTAAGTATATCTTTTGACGACTGGGCAGAGAATAACTGCTCCTGCGCATAACAAGCAGCGAGGCGGAGCTCTACGGAAGTTAAATTAACATTATCGTTGTTTACCATAGCGCTGCTGACAGACTTCCAGTCTACGGCTGCAACTGCCGTTTCAACCATCTGAACGGCAAGTCCGCTGTCTATAATAAGCTTGGTTTCGTCTATAAGACCCTGCTTGATGGCGTTCGACATGGCATCTCCGGCAGCTTGAGCAATAGAATCTGCCGAAAGATTTCCGTTTTCAATTTCCTCGGCTATTGCGCTCATAACAACTCTTGTAATTGCGTTTGTGGTCTCAATATCATCTGCAAGGCCGTTTATCGTTGCAACCAAATCCGAAATAGCCTGAATCACGCCTTCCGCAGTGGCGGGATATGTAACACGCTCTGTTGTTGTAGTAGAAGCGGTAGTCCTTGGGGGTCTTGTTGTGCGCTCTGTTGACGGAGCGGTAGTAGTCGGTCTTGTTGTAGTTGTTCTTCTTGTGGTAGTGGTAGGATTAGCAAGGTTATTTTCAAGCGATGCCGCCTCTTTTTCAAGAGAGCTGATTTGGCGCCTTACATCAGCAAGATTTTTACTTGCCTCATTTGTTGATGTCAGCGTTTCGTTGTAGCTTGCTTTTGCCTGATTGTAGGAGGACTGAAGATTTTTTACCTGAGAGTCAACGCTCGTTGTGTCAAACGTAGCAAGCTTATCTCCCTGCTTAACCTCGTCTCCGACTTTAACTAAAACCTCTTTAACAACCGCAACTGTGCCAACCTTATATTCCTTTACCGCGCCGGAGGTGACTTCTCCCGTTGCGTCAATCGTTTCGTAAATATCGCTTGTTCCGATAGTATAAAGAGAAACCAAAGGCTTTTTGTTGTTTTGGGCAACAACTGTAATTACGCCTGAAATAATTGCAATCACAAGCACAATGCAGATTGCAATTATTATCTTTTTCTTCTTGTTTTTCTTTACGGTAGCCATATTCATCCACCTCTAAAATAATATAAGTATTTTTAAACAATTCTTAGTATAATTCCAATTTGTATAAATGTCAACAACTATTTGTAGATTTTTTGTAAAAAAACCGTTACATACCAAACGCTTCAAGAGCTTTTTTGCCTATATCGTGCCTGAAATGCTTATTTTTGAAATCAATCGTATCAACTGCCGAATATGCTTTTTCAAGCGCCTCCTTTAAGTTTGCGCCAAGCGCCGTTACTCCGAGAACGCGCCCTCCGGAAGTCACGAGCTTTCCATCGGCAAGAGCCGTTCCGGCATGATAAACGGTCACGCCGTCTGTCTGCCCGTTTTTCAGCCCTGTTATTTCAAGCCCCTTGGGATAAGACTTTGGATAACCGCCGGATGCAATCACAACGCAGGCACAGGAATCTTCTGACCATTCTATGCTGAGTTTTGAAAGTGTTTCATTGTTAATCGCGTCAAAAATATCCATAATATCTGTTTTAAGCCTCGGAAGCACCACCTGCGTTTCGGGATCTCCGAAACGGCAGTTATATTCTATAACCTTCGGTCCTTTCGGAGTTATCATAAGGCCGAAATAAAGACAGCCTTTAAATGTTCTTCCCTCGGCGTTCATAGCGTTCATTGTTGGAATAAAAATTTTTTCCATACACTCTGCCGCCACTTCATCCGTATAATACGGGTTCGGGGAAACAGTGCCCATACCGCCGGTATTAAGCCCTTTGTCGCCGTCAAGCGCCCTTTTATGATCCATTGAAGACACCATCGGTCTAACGCATTTTCCGTCTGTAAAAGCAAGAACCGATACTTCGGGGCCGGTAAGAAATTCCTCAACAACAACTTTGTTTCCGCTTTCTCCGAAAATTTTATCTTCCATAATTTCATGTATGCCGTTTTCCGCGTCCTCAAGCGTTTCGGCAATGATAACGCCCTTTCCGAGCGCAAGACCGTCAGCTTTGATAACAATGGGAAATTCATTTTTATTGCGAATATACAGCAACGCTTCCCCTGCATC
>CANRMJ010000095.1 GCA_947631705.1 uncultured Clostridia bacterium | reverse complement strand
CGATCAGGTTATCTCCGATCTGCTTGAACTTCTTCAAACCCTTGCTTAATTCCAAATTAAGCTAAACACAATATATATACCCAAGGGCGCCTCAAAGAGGCGCCCTCATTTCGTTTATATATCCTTATATTATATTTCGTTTTCCCGCATGATTATATCTGTTAAAAGCAAACCCCCTCGGCATTGCCGAGGGGGGGAAAAGGACAGGTATTTGAATGTGTTTATATGTTCGCCGTGACGAGAAGATTTAAAAAAAGGATCTCAGAAATAACACAATGAGATTATGTATGTAATCACCGAATGATTCATCTTTTGTTTTCGATTACTTTAATCCCTCAAAAGTCAATTCCTGCTCCGTGAAGCCTATTCGTCTTAGTTGGGTTAAAAGCGTTTCGGGATTTTCCATAAGACCTGACAGGCAGTTTAGCATTGGTTTGTATAATTGCGCCTTTCGTCTTTCGGTTATAAAAAATTCCCGCTTTTCGGCTCTTTCGTCGTGCCACAGTAAACCGCGTTTCTTGTAAAGAGGTACCCAGTGAGATTCATAGAAATCATATCCTGCTTTGTCTATTCCGAAGAAGTATCCGATTTCATCGTTCTCGTATATACGGAAACCGCATTCGGACATGATGCGTATCCCTCCCAGCTCCTTCAGCCAGTAGTAATCTGCACTGTTTCCGAAAGTCCACATAGTTCCCCACATGGGGAGCTTGCTGTTTCTTTCAACCTCAAAACATTTAGCGCTTACGTGAATCAAATTTTTATCTTTTAACTCAATATAATAAACAAGGTCGTTCCTTTTGTCTTTCCTTGACGGCGGACAGGCTTTTATAATCTGACCCATATGTTCGTTTCCGGGCACATTATGAACACATACTTCGTTTCCAACGATAGGTGCTGTAACTTCCGTCCATTTGTCCGGCTCTACCCGCATCAGCTTTTCAATTATTCTGCGAGGTATAGCATTCATCTCGTGAACCCACATTTCTGCCGCTTCACGTATCGTTGTTCCTTCTCTTTTCATTTGCCTTCCTCATTTCATATTAAACAGTAACAACTTGAATTTACTTTATCATTTTTTTAACAAAAATTTAATATAAAATGACGAAACGCAAGAAAAACGCGTCGAAACGCAAGAAAAAGGCGACTTGACAATGCCAAATCGCTTTTTATTTCAATATTACCGTGGTTGTGAACTGTTTATTTTTACTGTCAAACTCCCATTCCAAATCGCCTTTATATTTTTTAAGTATTTTTTTAACGCTTTTTATTCCCAATCCGTGTGCTTTTTTGTCTTCTTTTGTGGTTCGCAGCTCCCCGTCGGTACTTTCAGGATGAAAATCACAACTGTTTGTAACTATTACCGAGTCATAAGTATTAACCTTGTTGGTTTTTAAAGAAATGTGTTTTTCTTTGCTTTTATATGCCGATTCAACTGCGTTATCAAGTATATTGCCCAAAACCGTTACCAAATCATAATCGTTGACAACCCGCAAATTAGACAGCCTTGTGTCAAAATCAAAGTCAATATTCTTAATTTTGCATTCGGTAACATATTTGTTGATTATCAGGTCAAGCATATGATTTCCGCAATGGCAGGCGCTGCTGTGCGCCTTTAAGTCATCGGTCATTTTAGATAAATATTCGTCAATCTCCTTGTTATTGTTTAATGCCCTTATCGCATTGAGGTGGTTTTTTGTATCATGAGCGTAAATCATAAGCTCTCTGTTTTGTTGCTCAAGTATATCATAATACTTTTTATCAATATTAATTTTTTCCATTTCTTTTTGAATCATAAAATACTGATTCGCTTTTTCAATACTATTCTGATAAGATATAAACAATATTACAGCAGACAAAAACATAGTCATACAGACTACGGAAAGCAAAATCTGGTGATTATTGCTTAAATCATAGTTTGTGCATATTCCCCAAAAAGTAACAAGAGCCAATCCGGTTACAAAAGAGTAAAAATACAATGTAATCGGTATTTTAACATTGTTGCTTTTTTCTCTTTGTATGAAATTTGCAAGTATCATACAAGTTATAAGATATAAACATTTACTTGTTGAGGCGTCAACAATAAAAAAGAAAATATTGTCGTTATAAGCGGTTGTTTCCGTGTGCGTTATTGCCGATATAATAAAAATTGATGAAAACTCGGTTGCGGCTGAAAACAGGTCTAAAATTATTGAGTAAAACAGCGCCATTGAAAATTTTATTTTAAAACAGAAAACAGCAAATATAAGATTAATTAATATAAATGTTATCATATTCAGCCAAACGGTGTTTGAAAAAATTATATTGCCTAATGCACCGATTTCAAAAACAGCAGTTCCTAAAATCAAGCAAAGCCAAATATTATATTTTTTCTCTCCGATTTGAGAAAAGAATATATATGATATCAGCATTTCAAAAAAATAAACCGCGCAAAACGCAAGATTGCTAAACATTATCTATCTCCTCTTAACATAATTAAACCAGTATTTATGAAAGTCCGCCTGTTTTCTTGTGGCAACAGCAATCCGTGTGTCGTCTATATATATTTCTTTGTAGCCGTATTCAGTTATATAGTGAATGTTAACATAAAAAGATTTGTGAACTAAATAGAAAAAAGTGTTGGGCAGTTTTCTTATCAATTCATCAAAACTGCCGTTTGCGTTAAAAATTCCGTCAACTGTAAAAACAGTGTTTTTCCTGTTTTCCCGCTTTATATATTTAATATCATCAACAGGCACTCTGATCTGTTTATTATTGCTTTCCAAATATATGTCTATATATGATTTGTCTATAAACTCCATGGCTCTGTCAAGACCTGAATAAAGGCGGTTAATATCAAGGGGTTTATCAAAGAACCTGAATATCTGCAAATCCATTGCTTCGTCACGATATTCGTCAAACGCCGTAATAAAAAACAGTATAACCTTATTGTTTCGTTTTTTCAGCTCTTTTGCAAGAGTGATTCCGTCTATCTCCGGCATTTGGATATCAAGAAAAGCAAGATCAAATGCGGTGTTGCTTTCCAAAATCTCGTGTGGAGGCGTTGTAAAAGCATAAAATTCCGCGTTGATCCCGTGACTTTTCATATAACTTTCAATATGAACTTTCAAATTGTTTAAGCATTTTTCGTCATCATCGCATATAGCTATTCTCATCTTTACCATTCCTTTAAAAATCCGCATTAGGCGGATAGATGAAAAAATAAGGCTTAGCAAGCAGAAACTCTTTGTTGTTTCAATAATAACTTTATTTTTGCCCAATTATTGCGTTTAATATAAATTTTAGCATAAAATCAATAATCATTCAACAAGAAAAAACACTTATAAATTTAATTTTAGGAAAACTTGTTTTTAATAATAGAATAGTTTTTTAAACGGAAATTTGCTTTGCGATTTTAATTATGATTGCGGCAATGTTGACAAGCCAAGCCAAAATAATTATGATATATTAAAATGATATACTAAAATGATTAAAAAGAAGAAAGCGCATAAAGGCGCATATTTTGAATAAACAGGCAGACAATATAGATTAAAGGAAATCAATATGGCAAACAATATAATGAATACCGATTTATACGCGCCGAAATCATTTGATGAGGCTAATGAAGAAAAAGAAGTTAAGGATATATTAAAGGATGCCGAGGATTTGCACAATTATTTAAGAGAATACGGCAACTTAAAAGACGCCGAAAAACCGCTTATAGTTTCCGGAATCCTGCTTGCATTAAAAGAACGGGAGAACAATAATTTTTCTGTGGATTCATTAACGGGCAATACGGAAATAACAGACGGAAAGAAAATATATAATGCAATAAAAGACAGCTTAACAAATGCCGATGTTGCGCCGGAAGTGAAAAAAGATAAAATACTAAGTCAGTTTTCGTTTGTTGAAAACACGGCTTCTCTGAATGAAATCAATGACGCTATAGGCAAAACGCCTCTTAGATTTTTTACGGAATTTCTTGATAAAAAAATTTTTAAAACAATTAAACGCAATGCCTCCGCAGAAGATTATGTGGGAAGGTTTTACGGAGAATTTATGAGCTATCAGGGAGGAGACGGACAGTCCCTCGGAATAATTCTCACTCCAAAGCATATTACTCAATTATTTTGCGATTTGGCAAATCTGAATGAAGATGATATTGTTTTTGACCCGTGCTGCGGCACAGGGAGCTTTTTGATTGCGGCAATGCACAATATGCTGAATATTGCGGGCGGCGATGATAAAAAGAAAAGTATAAGGCAAAATCAGCTTTACGGAATTGAGCAGCGCGGCGATATGTTTACAATCGCAACAGCAAATATGATTTTGCGCGGCGACGGAAAAAGCAATTTAATAAACGGCGATTTTTTTAAATACGGTTCGAGCGAGCTGCAATTAAAAAATGCAACCGTAGGCATGATAAATCCGCCTTACTCTTTGGGCTCCAGAAGTAATCCTGAGGGCTACGAAATCAATTTTATATCTCATCTTTTGGATTCTTTGGCTGAAGGCGCAAGATGCATTGCCATTGTGCCCCAATCCACAATGGCGGGGAAGTCGAAAGAGGAACAAAGAATAAAATGCAAAATACTTTCAAAGCACACGCTGAAAGGCGTTATAACATTAAATCCGTATACTTTCTATAATGTGGGAACAATGCCTTGTATAGCCATGTTTACCGCTCACAGACCTCATATCAAAAGCAAGAAATGTAAGTTTATTAATTTCACGGATGACGGATATAAAATATTTCCTCATATCGGTCTGCTTGATGACGGCACCGCTAAAGAAAAAAAGAAATATTTGCTTGATGTGTGGAATGGCAACGCTGAATTCAAAAACAAGTTTTGTATTGAAACCACTGTTGAACCAACAGACGAATGGTTGCACAGTTTTTATTATTTTAATGACGAAATACCAAATGATGCCGATTTTGCCGAAACCGTGGGCGAATATCTTTCTTTTGAATTTGCCATGATAATGCAGGGGCGCGATTATCTTTTTGAGGAGAATAACAGTGTTGAGATTAAATGAAAAAAAATGGGCGGATTTTTTTATTAAAGACCTTTTTATAACCGAGATTTATAATAATAAACTGCAAATGCCCACGGGGGCATATATAAACAAGAATGATTTAAGCGAAGGCAGTATTCCGAGAATCACCGTAACTTCGCAAAACAACGGAATAGATAGCTTTTGTTCTTCAAGCCATAAAAATTTCAGAAAATTCACTAATTTTATAAGCGTTTCATTTTTAGGCACTGTATTTTATCATCCATACACGGCTTCGCTTGATATGAAAGTTCATTGCCTTCAGTTGAAAGACAGAGAATTGAATAAATATCTGAGTCTGTTTTTAATTACGGAAATAAAAAAGAGTATTGAAAACGCGTCTTACGGAAACCAAATTTCAAGCACTGACTTGCCGAATAAAAAAATAATGCTCCCGATTGATAATAACGGGAGCCCTGATTATGAATATATGGAAAAATATATAGAGAAAACGGTTGCCTCAAAACGCCAAGAATATATTAAATATTTTACCGGCAGTATAAATGTAACTTAAAATGATATAAAAAAGTGTATGCGTGTAAATTAAAGTAGATGTCCAACTTGAACTGACAGCAAACTTATCAATACTTAGTGGAGCTTTTGGAGCAGAATTAGTTTATGTAATATCAACAGGCAAACTCTATGTATATTGGTATTATCCAAAAGGTGTTAGCACAAACGCAACTTAAGATTAAGAATTCTTTGAAAAATATATTAAGTAAAGTTTCATTTTCTTCGTCGGCGTCATTGAAAAGCTTTGCTAATATATTTAAAGTTAATTTCTCTGTATCTATAGGTTTGTTTGGAGTATTCACAGAGAGTGTTATATCGGTGCATTCAGTACAACTTCAATATCTATTAATAAAGGAAAAGGATACAAATCAACTGGTACAAAATGTAAGTCATATGGTGTTTGTTATGCTCCTGTTGGTAGCAAAGGATTTTGTTTTTCTAAAACCTCTTCAACATATTATTTGTTAGACTTCAGCTCTTATATTTCTGCAATTAAGAATTTTTCAGCCAAAAATTAAAATACTATCAAGAAGGCGGTGAGATAATTGTTAAAATTTAGTTTGGGTTTGTTAAATATCATAAATTATTTATCTTTGCTATTATTTGTACCTGTATTGGTTATAGATAAAATATTATCTATGCCAATTAATCTTTATAATGCATCAATAAAAAATTTGTGTGCTATTCAAATCATTGTTGCTATTTTAGTTACATTTATATTTTTAATAATCAGCAAGATTAAAAAGATTGAA
>CANRMJ010000094.1 GCA_947631705.1 uncultured Clostridia bacterium | reverse complement strand
ACAATGACGATATGGTGCGCGAAATGAGCGAATATGTTAAGAGGATCGTTGACCCTCAGACAGTTATACTGTTGCCGGAGGGCGGTATGGGGAGCGAGGATTTTGCATCATTCGGCTATCGTGTGCCCATTTCCTATCTGCTGCTTGGCGCGGGAACAGAAAAAGAAAATCCGCTGTTCGGCAAACCGATGCACAATGAATGTGTAGTGTTCAACGAGGATATTCTGCCGCTGGGCAGTGCTGTATTCGCTTACTGCGCGATAAATTGGCTGAACAATCATTGCGGCGATTGAGATAAGCAAACGGGCAATTAACGCTTTATTCTGCGCGGCAGCTCTGTTTTTTCAGCATTTTTTTCTTTTGCCGTCTATGTCAAGCACAAGAACGGCGCATCCGAATATCATTAAAGCCGAAAGGGCAAAATTAACGCTGTAGGGCGCCGCGGTGCTGTTTGAAAGATTAGAGAAAACCTGCGCGGCGCCCGGAAAAAGCTTTGTCAGCAGCAAACACAGCGCGGCGGAAAGCAGCGCATGGATAATTCTCCAGAGAAAAAAATCAAAATAACTCATACCGATTTTTTTTATTATCGAAAAAAGCTGAAAATGAATGCAAAGACCCGCAAAAGCAAGCAAAAACGCAAGCACGGGCAAAGGAAATATTGAATAATTGTCCGCGATTCCGCCTGTTATCTCTATTATGGGCGAAAGCTCCGCCGGATATTGTATAATTTCACCGAGCGCCGAAAAGAGTATTATGCAGGCAGATATATTCATAACGGAGCGAAGAGCGCTTTCGGTTGACGCGTTTAGAGCCTCCGCGAGGGGCAGAGCCGAATAACCGGCGTGGGAATCGGCAATCCTGTTGTAATGAAACGATGAGAAAAACGCAATCAGCAAAGCGGAAAAAGTTGTTGAAGCGAAAAGAATCAGACCGGCGCTTTCGTTTTTCAAAATAATCGTTCCGACAGCCGATATGATAAACGCCGCTCCGCCGTTTACGTTAAAGCGCAGCAGCCGCTTTGCCGTTTCGCTGTCTATATCGGAGTTGTCATAAAGGCTTTCCGTAAGCACCGCTCCCGCGGGATAACCGCCTGTGAGACCGAAAATTATTGCCGCTCCGGCCGCTCTGGGCAGCCGGAAAATTTTTTCGGTTACAGGCGCAAGTAAATTTTGAATTAAAATTCCCGCCTCCGATTTTGAAATAAGGTTAAATATTATCAACAGAGGCAAAAGACCGGGAATTATAATATTCCATGCCATTTCAAGCCCGTGGCGCGCGCCCTCCTTTGCCTGCGGGGAAAACGCAATCAAAAGCAGCGAGGCAAGCACAAGCGCCGCAAGCTGCAAAACATCTTTCTTGATTTTCATGTTTTTTCTCCTTTTGCCGCAAAATTTTTTCTATTTAAATAATATAATTCAGCGAAAAATTTATGAAGAAAACCGAAAATTATTATTTTGTCTTTTATAAAAACGCGTGATATAGGGGAGAGCGTGCGCTGCAATAAATTATGGGCAGGGCGGAATTGCGCGAAAATAAATTTACTCTTTCATATTGCAAAGCCCCGTTGTGACAATTTTTTCGTTTTATCTTTTTTATAATAATATGAATGAGGGGAATAATTTTATTTTACGGATGTGTAAAAATGAAAACGATTGCCCCCAAAAAAGAAGAACTCAAAAAGAATATAAAAAACGGCAGAGTGAAAACGGCTGTTGAGGCGGCTGTGTTTTTTCTTCTCGGCTTTGTTCTCAGCAGTTGCTTTGTGCTTGAAATATCCTCTCCGTTTTCTATTTCTCTGATTTCCGTTTCAAAAAGAAAATATTTTATTTACAGTGCGATAGGGAGCGCTTTGGGATATTTGATTTTCTGCCCTCAGAACTTCGCAAGATACGCGGTTGCGGTTTTAATCGCTGCGCTCGGGGCTTTTGCAATATCGCTTGCCGATATAAAAAATCATCCCGCGTTGCCTATGGCGCTTTCTTTTCTTTCGCTTGCGGCAACGGGAATAGTTGTTGATTTAAAATCCGGAGCGTCCGGCGGCAAATACGCTCTCACGCTTGCGGAAAGCCTTCTCGGTCTTGGCGGAGCGTTCTTTTTCTTCAGAGCAATTAACTGCAATTTCCGCCGTTTTCGCTTTAAGGCTCTGCCCGTATCGGATTTAACGTGCATTGTGGTGTCCGCCTCCGTGGTGCTTATGAGCCTTTCACGCATAACGCTTGGCGATGTTTCACCCGCGCGAATCGTTGCCGTGTTTTTAATTCTTTTAACCGCGCGTTTCGGCTCGGACAGGCTTGGATTCATTCTTGCACTTTCTCTTGGATTTTCCTTGGGAATAGAGAGCAGGGATACAATTTTTCTTGCGGGCGCATACGGCTTTTCAACGCTCCTGGCGTCTCTTTTCTGCCCTGTCGGTTCATGGAGCGCCGCCGTGTCCTTTACTCTGTCCTGCGCGCTTTTTTCGGTTGCCGCGGGAAGCGAGGCAGGGCTTTATATAACGCTTGAAAGCGCCGCCGCGGGCGTTGTTTTTGCTCTTTTGCCGTCTGTTGCGGTGAACAAGGTGGAGGAGTTTTTCCACGGCGGAGCGGATATAGCGCCGGACGGTTCACTTAGGCAGAGCCTTGTGGTAAGGCTGCGCTTTGCCTCTTCGGCTATGAATCACATAAGTGAAAGCGTTAACGAGGTGCGTGAAAAAATCAATGACATTAACGCCGGAAACGCAAAGAAAATGCGCTCGGAGCTCACAGAGGCAGAATATATATCACAGGAAATAATAAACGAAAAAACGAATGAAATCAGAATGGTGGCGGCAGACCAATTTTTTTCAATAGCGGATATGCTCGCCGATCTTGCGAAAGAGTTTGACGAGGCGGAGCATTTTGATAATATAGCGGCAGGAAAAATAAGAAGGCTGCTCGGCGAATACGAAATTTACCCGAAAAACATATCTGTTATAGAAGATAAATTCGGCAGAATGAGAATTGAAATAATGACAAGGGGCAGAGAAACATCTCTTTCTAAGCCGGAAATACAAAAGGAAATTTCCAAAATATGCAACAGATATTTTGAACGCGGCAGGCTTACCCATTTCCGCGAGGATTCAATGATATCATTTGCCGAGAGACCGAACTATTCCTTTGAAATAGGCTTTGCCCAGCACAGCGCGGAGGGCAGGCTTTGCGGCGACACGATTAAAACCGTGAACGACGGCAAGGGTCACAGCGTTTTGATTATAAGCGACGGAATGGGCAGAGGCGGAAGAGCCGCGCTTGACGGCGCGATGGGCGCGGGGCTTCTCTCAAAGCTGCTGTGCGCCGGATTCGGATTCGACAGCGCGCTGAAGGTTGTGAATTCCGCGCTGCTTGTTAAATCAAACGAGGAAAGCCTGGCAACGATAGACTGTGCGTCGGTCGATTTGTTCACCGGTAGGGTCGATTTATACAAGGCGGGCGCACCGGCAACCTATATAGTTAAGGGCAACAGAGTAACCAAATGCGAGCTCACATCAATGCCGGCGGGAATTCTGAGAGGAATTGAATTTGCAAAGCGCACGGCGGTTCTCAGCAGCGGCGACCTTATAATTATGACGAGCGACGGCATTACGGAGCTTGGGGGCGAGTGGTTAACGGCAATGCTGAAAGGCTTTGAGGACACTTCGGCTCAGGATATAGCGGACAGCGTTCTCAAAGAGGCTCTGAATATTGCGAGGGGCAGAAAAGAGGACGATATGAGTATAATTGCGGCAAGGCTGAATCTAATGCAGAGTTAAATGTTAATTTTTTCCGTTTTGCTTGCGGAGCTTTGAAACATATGTTATTATAACAAATGTTGATGTTCGGGCGTTGCATAAGCAACAAAGAGTTAAACCTATTGTGTTCGGCTCTCCGTTCCTTAAACAATATAAAATTAATAAGGAGGGGTATCACTTGTGCGGTATAATCGGATATATCGGTAAAAGTGAGGCAACAGGAATTCTTATCAAGGGTCTTAAAGACCTTGAATACAGAGGGTATGACAGCGGCGGGATTGCCGTATTAAACGAGAAAAAATTAAAAACAGTTAAGGCAAAGGGCGAAATAAGGCGCCTTGAGGAAAAGCTCGGCGGAAAAGATTTGGGCGGAACGCTCGGCATAGGGCACACGCGCTGGGCAACTCACGGAAAGGCAAATGAAATAAACGCCCACCCGCATTGCAGCAATCATTTTGCAGTTGTTCATAACGGAATTATAGAAAATTATAAGGAAATCAAAGAAAGCCTTTCAATGAGCGGCATAACGTTTGAAAGCGAAACAGACACAGAGGTTATTCCAAAGCTGCTGGAGCTCAACTACAACGGCGACGTGCTTGACGCAATCAAAAAAACCGTTCGCCTGCTGGAGGGTTCGTATGCGCTTGGAATTCTTTGCACAGATGATGAAAACACGCTTTACTGCACAAAAAAAGGCTCGCCGCTTATCATCGGCGTTGGAAAGGGCGAAAATTTCATCGCGTCAGACGTAAACCCTCTGCTCCACTACACGAAAGACGCAGTTTATCTTGAGGACGGAGAAACGGCGGCTATAACCGCCGAAAACATTACGGTTTACGACTCAAATTTTGCCGAAACAAAAAAGGAAATCAAAACTCTCAGCCTAAGTAAAAGCGCGGCAGATAAGGGCGATTTTGAGCATTTTATGCTTAAAGAAATTTATGAGGAGCCCGATGTTGTCAGAAATACGCTCAACGCCGTTACAGACGACGGAGAAATTATGTTTTCCGATATCCCGTTTACCCAAGAAGATTTTAAGGCTCTGAACCGCGTTTATATTGTGGGCTGCGGCTCGGCATACCATGTTGGTCTGATCGCTAAATATAATTTTGAAAAAATAGCGAAAATTCCCGCTTTCGCGGAATACGCGGGCGAATTCAGATATGCGGACACGGTTATTGACGAAAGCTGCCTTGTTATAATTATCAGCCAAAGCGGCGAAACGGCAGACAGCCTTGCGGCGCTTAAACAGGCTCGTGAGATGGGAGCCAAAACGATAAGCGTTGTAAACGTGCCCGAAAGCTCTATTGCAAAGATGAGCCATTATAATTTGCTTACTCTCGCAGGCGCAGAGATAGCCGTTGCAACAACAAAAGCGTTTTCCTGCCAGCTTGCAATGCTCAATATGCTGTGCCTTTATATTGCCCGTCAGCGAAATGCCTGCACAGAGGTTTTCAGCGAAATTGCCGTTAATATGAGCTCTCTGCTTCCCAAAAAGATTGAAAAAGTGCTTGCAAAAGAAGATGAGCTGAAAGCTCTTGCGAAAGAGATAAAGGATATGGATAAGTGCTTTTTCCTTGGCAGAAATGTTGATTACGGCGTTTCTCTTGAGGGCGCGCTCAAGCTGAAAGAAATCAGCTATATTGATTGCGTGGGTTATCCGGCAAGCGAGCTGAAGCACGGAACGATAAGCCTTATTGAAAAGGATACGGTGTGCTTTGGCTTGATAAGCAACAAGGATTTACTGCCGAAAACAGTTTCAAATCTTATTGAGGTAATCGCAAGGGGAGCAAAGGTTATTGTGTTCGCTCCCGAAAGTCTGAAAAACGATTTACCGCAGTTTGAAACAGTTATAACATATCCCGATTCGATCCCGCTTTTAACGCCGTCCATAGAGGTTATCCCTCTCCAACTGCTTGCGTATCACGTTGCATATGAAAAGGGACTTCCTATTGATAAACCGCGCAACCTTGCAAAATCCGTAACGGTTGAATAATCAGGAAAACGGGTTGTTTTAAACCGATTATGCCAAACTTAAAAACATAATACTTTTCTACACGCTGACAGACCGTTTTATCGACAGACTGAGGGACCGTGTCACTTCTGTGACGCGGTCCCTTTTAATAAGTGAATTTAATTGTATGAAAATCAAGATATCTTTAAAAAGTTTCGTCAACTATTCCGCCGCCCACAACCGTGTCGCCGTCATACATAACGGCAGCCTGTCCCGGGGAGGTTGAGCGCTGAGGTTCGTCAAAGGTGATTTTAATTCTGCTTTCATCAAGCTGCTCGGCTGTTGCGGGCTGCTCTTTCATATTGTATCTCGTTCGCGCTTTTATTTTCGTCGGCTCTTCAATCGTGTTCACCGATATCAAATTTATATCGCTTATTATTACACCATTGCTTAGAACTTCGCTGCCGCTGCCGAGAACAACCTCGTTTTTTTTCGGATTTTTGCCGCAGACGTAGAGCGGTTCGCTGTATGATATACCGAGCCCTTTTCGTTGACCCACGGTGTATCTGATGATTCCCTTGTGGGTGCCGAGAATTTCACCGCGCTTGTTTACAAAATTGCCCTCGGGGTATTTTTTGCCCGTGTGCTCTTCGAT
>CANRMJ010000093.1 GCA_947631705.1 uncultured Clostridia bacterium | reverse complement strand
ATCTATTTCGTCAAGCAAAACTATCGGATTCATTACTCCGCTTTTGATTATGGATTCTATAATTCTGCCCGGCATTGCGCCTATGTACGTTTTTCTGTGCCCTCTGATTTCCGCCTCGTCGTGAACTCCGCCCAAAGCTATGCGCACATATTTTCTGTTCATACTTTTCGCAAGACTTTTAACGATTGATGTTTTTCCCACTCCGGGAGGACCTGCAAGGCAGATAATCTGACCTGTGAAATCGGGATTACGTTTATAAACGGCAAGAGATTCTATTATTCTGTCTTTAACCTTTGTGAGCGAATAATGCTCCTTGTCAAGAATTTTGCGGCTTTTTTGAAGATTAATTGAATCCTTTGTATATTTTCCGAAAGGAATTTCAAGACATTTGTCAAGATAGTTTCTTACAACGGTTCCTTCATGAGAACCGCCGGGCATCTTTGCAAGCTTTGAGCACTCCTTGAGCAATTTATCTTTAATTTCGCTTGAGCACTTCAAAGCCTCAATACGCTGCTTATATAAATCCGCCTCTTCGGCGGGGTTTTCCCCGTCACCCAGAGCCTCGGAAATTGCTTTTAGCTCCTCACGCAGATAATATTCACGCTGATTTTTTTCCATTTCTTCGTGAACTTTTTCTTGTATCTCCGCCTCGATTTCAAGCGTTGAATTTTCCTTTTTAAGCAGCACAAAAAGTTTTGCGAGGCGTTCGCTCTCGCCGAATGTTTCAAGTATCTCCTGCTTAGCCTCATAATCCATAAATGAATTGGAGCATATAAAATCGCAGAGCTTTCCGCCTTCAGTAATCGCAATAACGTTAACCTTAATGTCGTTGCTTATTTTAGGCATAATTGAAGCATATCTCTCAAACTCTTTTTTTATGGCGCGTATGTATGCCTTTTGCTCCTCGTTCTCCTCTAAAGGAACAGAAGGAGCGGGCGCAACAGTGCCCATAATAAACGGTTTAAACTGTGAAAAAGACAAAAGCTTGCCTCTTTCGATTCCCTCAACAACAACACGCATATTTTCAGAATTGGGAATTCTGAGCATCTGCTTAATTTCGCAAATAACACCCACCGAATACAAATCATCTATATTCGGTTCGTCAACGGCAGCGTCGCGTTGTGCAACAAGAAATACCTTTTGATTGCCGTTCATGGCGGCTCTTAGCGCTGCAACGCTCTTTTTTCTGCCAACGTCAAAATGCAGCACCATTTCAGGAAAAACAACTATTCCTCTCAATGGTATGACGGGAATTTCAACATATTTATCTACATATTCTAAATCCATATTTACACAACCTAAAATAAATTACCGTAATATAATATACTAAAAATAAGAAAAAGGCAAGCGCAAGACCTGCCTTTTAATAAAAGTTATGCGTTTTTCAATGCGGAAACAGTAAGATTCCTGCTCTCTCTTTTCGGATTGCGAAGAATAATCGGTTCGGCATTGTTTTTAACAGCGTCCTCGGTGATAATAATTTTTTCAATCGTTGGATCACCCGGAACCTTATACATAAGCTCCGATAACGTGCTTTCAAGCACGCTCCTGAGACCGCGCGCGCCTGTTTTTCTGACAAGCGTTATATCCGCAACCGCTTCAAGGGCGTCTTTTTTGAATTCAAGAACAACGCCGTCCATTTCAAAAAGCTTTGCGTACTGCTTAACTATTGAATTTTTCGGTTCGGTCATAATTTTTACAAGCGCATTCTTATCAAGATTATCAAGAACGGCTATTACGGGAATTCTGCCGATTAATTCGGGAATCAGACCGTATTTAACGAGGTCATGCTGAACAACCTGTTTTAAAACAGCGGATTCGTCTTTATTTGAAACTTCAATATCAGCGCCAAAGCCAAGCGATTTATTGCTTGTGCGTTTTTTTATTATTTTTTCGATACCGTCAAACGCGCCGCCGCATATAAAAAGAATATTTGACGTGTCTATTTGAATAAACTCCTGCTGCGGGTGTTTTCTTCCGCCGCCCGGCGGAACGTTTGAAACGGTGCCTTCAAGAATTTTAAGCAGAGCCTGTTGAACTCCCTCTCCGCTTACATCCCTTGTGATTGAACGGTTTTCGGATTTGCGAGAAATTTTATCAATTTCATCAACATAAATAATTCCGTGCTGAGCCTTTTCAATGTCAAAATCCGCGGCCTGAATAAGACGGAGAAGTATGTTTTCAACATCTTCGCCGACATAGCCCGCCTCGGTAAGAGTTGTGGCGTCCGCAATCGCAAAAGGAACATTAAGAATTTTTGCAAGCGTTTGAGCGAGCATTGTTTTACCAACGCCCGTTGGACCGAGCAGAAGAATGTTGCTCTTTTGCAATTCAACATCATCGGTTGTTTTAGAATAAATTCGCTTGTAATGATTGTAAACGGCAATTGAAAGAGCTTTTTTTGCGCTGTCTTGACCGATTACATACTCATCAAGCTTACTTTTGATTTCCTCGGGTTTTGGAAGAACCATATCGGCGTCTGCCGTGCTTTGTCTTGAAGGAACGTTTGATTTTTCGAGCAAATCGTTGCAAAGTCCTATACATTCGTCACAGATAAAAACGCCCGGACCCTCTATTAATTTGTGAACCATTGATTCGGATTTTCCGCAGAAGGAACATCTCGCAATGTAGTTTCTTGTGTCATCACGCGCCATAAGTCATCCCCGCAAAATTATCTCTTATCAATTACCTTGTCTACAAGGCCGTATTCAAGAGCCTCCTGAGCGGAGAGCCAGTTATCTCTGTCGGTATCTCTTGCAAGCTCTTCAACAGATCTGCCGCAGTTTTCAGCCATAATTCTGTTCAGTTTTTCTTTTGTTTTTAAAATATGCTTTGCGGCAATTTCTATTTCGGTAGCCTGACCTTTAGTTTGACCGAGAGGCTGGTGAATCATAACCTCCGCATTGGGCAGGCATATTCTTTTGCCTTTTGCGCCGCTTGAAAGCAGAAATGCCCCCATAGACGCCGCCATACCGATACAGATAGTTGAAACGTCGCATTTAACATACTGCATCGTATCGTATATTGCCATACCGTCGGTTACCGAGCCGCCGGGAGAATTGATATAAAGGTTTATATCCTTTTCACTGTCCTGCCCCTCAAGGAAAAGAAGCTGCGCTATCACAAGCGAAGCGGTCTGGGAATTTACTTCGTCCGAAAGAACGATAATTCTGTCGTTCAACAGACGTGAAAAAATATCCATTGAGCGTTCGCCGTTGCCGGTCTGCTCAATAACATAAGGTACCAATGCCATAATATCACTTTCCTTAAAAAATATTATAAATTATTCAATAACAGCGGATTCAACAAGAATATTTACAGCCTTATTTCTCTTGGCGCTTTCAGCAATATCTTCTGCGGGCAGAGCTTTTTTAATTTGCTCCGCATCCATTCCGTACTGTGCACCGAGCTCTTCGGCTTCTTTATCAATTTCTTCATCCGTAAGCTCAATGTTTTCAGCTTTGATAATTGCCTCAAGAGCAAGTGCCAGCTTAACCTGTTTTTCGGCGTTTTCTCTCAAAGACGCCTTAAACGAATCCATATCCTGACCGATATACTGAAGATAAGTTTCAAGCTCAATTCCGCTGTTTTTGAGGTTGTAAGAATATTCCCTTATCATTTCGTCTGTTTTTTGCTCAAACATACATTCGGGAATCTCAGCCTCCATATTCTCAATAACCTGATCAAGAATTTGATTTTTGATATCAGCCTCGGCGTCTGCCTCTTTTGATTTTGAAATATTCTCTTTAAGATCCGCTTTCAGTTCGTCAAGAGTGTCAAATTCGGAAACGTCCTTTGCAAATTCATCATCAAGCTCAGGGAGCTCCGTTGTTTTTATTTCGTGAATTTTGCACTTGAAAACGGCTTCCTTGCCGGCGAGATCAGCTTTGTAATCCTCAGGAAAAGTTACGTTAACTTCAAACTCGTCATCAACCGAATGACCCGCAACCTGCTCCTCAAAACCGGGAATAAAACTGCCGGAGCCGAGCTCAAGAGGATAATTTTCACCCTTGCCGCCATCAAAAGCAACACCGTCCGTAAAGCCCTCAAAATCAATTGTTGCGGTATCGCCCATCTCAGCGGGTCTGTCTGTAACATCAATAAGGCGAGAATTTCTCTTCTGCATTTGTGCAAGCTCGTTTTCAACATCTTCGTCGCTTGCCTCTGTGGGAAGCTTAGTTGCTTTGAGCCCTTTATATTCACCGAGTTTAACATCGGGATATGTAGTTACTTTCATAGTGATTTCAACGCCCTCCGCCTTACTCATAATCGGAAGGTTAACATCGGCTGTGTCAACAACCTTGATTCCCGCCTCCTCAAAAGCGGCTGTAACTGTTTCGGGATATAATGCATCAAGAGCGTCTTCATAAAATGTAGACTCTCCATATACCTTTTCAACCATTCCCATAGGCGCTTTGCCCTTTCTGAAACCGGGGATCTGAATATTCTTTCTCTGTTTCAGATAAGCCTGTCTGCAAGCCTCGGAAAAAGCCTCGCTGTCTATGGTAACAACGAGTTCATAAGTGTTTACGTCAACTTTATTAGATGATTTAAGTGCCATCTGTATGACCTCCTTAGTTTTTAATATTCACCGTTTAGGCATTATATCATATAAAGAGTGTGTTTTCAAGAAAAATATGTTAATTATTTAATAATAAGGTACGGCGTGAAGCCGAGTCTGTCGCATGATATGAGTTTAAACGAAATTCCGCCGTGAATTCCGTCTGCCGCAAATTTAGCCGCCTCACCGTGAAGATGCCCGTAAAAACATTTTTTTATTCCGTAATCATTAAGCAAATTCAGAATTTCAGCGCATTTGCCGACTGAGGTTAAAGGCGGGTAATGAAGAAAAACAATTTTATCACGGTCTCCTGCGCTGTCGAGGCTCATTTTAAGCCGCATAACTTCTCTATTAAGCATTTTTTCATCGTGTTCCTCATCACTGTCAAAAATCCAGCCGCGCGAGCCGCAAACGGCTATTCCGCAGCATTCGGCAGAATTATTATGCAAAATTTTAATCGTTTTATAACCGCACTCGTCAATGAACCTGTTCATTTTAGACACGGTGTTCCACCAATAATCATGGTTTCCCTTAATAATTAATTTTTGTCCGTTCAGACCTTCAATAAAAGAAAAATCGGGTTTCAATTCGTCAAAATTCATTGCCCAGCTTATATCGCCCGCTATTACAACAGTATCTTTATCCGACACGGTTTTATTCCAATTATTTTTTAATTTTTCTGTATAATTCTGCCATCCGGCAAAAGTATCCATCGGTTTATTGGTACCGAAAGACAAATGAGTGTCCGCAATCGCAAAAAGTGACATATTTTCTCCTTGAATAATAACGCATATACTGCTAAAAATAGTATTGAAGGGAGTGAAAACGATGAACGAAATCAAAGGAATTTCCTGCGAGGTTAAAAACTGTATTTATCACGATAAGGCTGATAACTGCAATGCGGGACACATCGTTGTAGGCAACAGGAGCGCAACAAAAACTTCTGAAACAAAATGCGAAACATTTGAGTGCTGTGACGATTGCCGGTGCAATTAAATAACAACCAAAAAACGGCTCAGGTGAGCCGTTTTTTTATATTTTTAAAAGGCTGAAAACCATATCGCCCATATTCTCTTTATTACAAATATTGTTAAATCTAACTGATTTTTCTCTTAAAGAAAGAAGAGGAGCGGGTATATCGGTCTTTGAAACGGAATTTAGACGCAAAGCGGTTTCAAATTCGTCTGCCTCGCTTTCTTTTTTACCTGTTATGGCGTTAAGCACGCTCTGCGGGAACTTGTAAGGCGAAGCCGTTGAATCAACAACAGTGGGAATATCATCGCCCGTCCGCGCAACATAATCGTTGTAAACCTTAACCGCTACGGCAGTATGCGTGTCAACAAGATAATCATACTTTTCAAAGCAGGTTTTTATTGTTTCGTTAACGTCATTTTCGGAGGAATAGCCCGCGTCAAATAATTTTTGTATGGCATTAATCATTTCGGCAGGAACCGTGTATTCCCCTTTTTCTGCAAGAGAAAGCATAAGCTCGGAAACGATTTTATCGTTTTCACCGCTGATATGATAGAGCAATCTTTCAAGATTTGATGAAATAAGTATATCCATACTCGGAGAGGTTGTTGTGTAAAAATTTCTGTTCTTATTATATTTACCTGTTTTGAGAAAATCGGTAAGAACATTGTTGGAGTTTGACGCGCAGATGAGCTTTTTAATAGGCAATCCCATCTGTTTTGCGTAATAAGCGGCAAGTATGTTTCCGAAATTGCCTGTGGGAACAACAACGTTAATTTCGTTGCCCGCAGAAATTTTCCGAGAAGTAATTAAATCACAGTACGCGGAAAAATAATAAACAATCTGCGGAACAAGTCTGCCCCAGTTAATTGAATTTGCA
>CANRMJ010000092.1 GCA_947631705.1 uncultured Clostridia bacterium | reverse complement strand
AGGAAATATTGTCCTATTCGGGAGGAGGAATAGGATTCTATTTGATTGTAAGTATGAGCTACACCTGCTTGCTCGGCGCAACGAACGTGTTCGTAACGGGAACAATAGGAATTGGTCCTTCGGATATGTATATTCTGTATGTTATTGCGATACTTGCAAATATTCCGTTAACTGCTTTGAGAGCAAATATTATTGACAATACTCGAAGTAAAGCCGGTAAATACCGACCGTATATTATTACTATGGGTATTCCCACGGTGCTTTTGTTTATCGGAATAACCTGGTTCCCTTACAATTCGCTTAAAATGATTGTGGGAACAAATGAAATATTAGGAAAAAGCGCCGATTACATAGCAAAATGCGCGGTTGTTCTCTTTTTTAATCTTCTTCTTCAGTTTTTCTATAATTTCTTTTATGACGCATACGAAAATCTTATTCACGTGCTTTCTCCGAATTCTCAGGAGAGGGCAGACGTTTCGTCTATCAAAAGTATAATTTATTCGCTCGGTCCTTCTATCGTTAACTTTGTAATGCCGATAATTGCGCAGAATGTTTTCCACACAAATCAAACCGATATTCGTGTTTACAGACTTCTTTTCCCGATTCTCGGCGCTCTTGGTATGGCTCTTTGCATTATCGTTTATGCAAATACGCAGGAAAAAATCATACAGGCAAAAACGCACGTTGTTCAAATCAGATTTACAGACGCGCTGAAAGCTGTTGCGAAAAACAAGTATTTTTGGATTATTTCTCTTGCAAGCTGGATAGGATTTCTTGAGGCGGCATACAACAACATTCTCTATTGGCTCTACAATTACGGCGGAGCCTGCTCGGGCAATGCCTATTCGCTTATAGTCACTCTTAACGGCAACTCCGCTCTTTGGGGAATGATTCTCGCGCCATTCTGCATTCGCAAATGGGGTAAAAAGGCAGTTCTTGTGGTAACCAATATTTTGAATATCATATTCATTCTATCAATGCTCCTATTTACGCAAAGCATAACGAAATACACAATTTGGTGCGTTCTTCTTTGCCTTTATATGAACGGGATCGTCGGCGCGTTTATGCATATTCTCAATCCTTCTATACAGGCTGATATACGTGATTACCAGCAATACAAAACGGGAGAGAGAATAGACGGAATGTTCGCCGCTGTTGCAACGATCGGTTCTATTTTAACGCTTTTGATGTCCGGCGTTATTCCCGCTATTCAGGAAAGGCTTGGAATGACTGCCGAAAACGCGAAAATTGTTACAAGCAATCCCGAAATATTGTCAAGGGTTCTGCCGGGTGCTGATCAAACAATCGGTCAAGTGCTCCTTGCGCAGGGGCAAGACAGCTTTATCAATCCCTCATCGGCGCTTTATGATGTAAACGGTGTTCTTCTGCCGCTGCTCCACGTTTTGATAATTGTTTCGGCAGTAGGAGCGTTCCTCAATGTTGTTCCTTATTTCTGGTATGATTTTGAAGAGAAAAAGCAAAAATCCGTTGTTCGTGTGCTGAAGGTAAGGGCGTTATTTGAGGACTACGGTAACGACGCTCTTGACGACCACCAAATAGTTGAGGCAATTGACCTTGTGCGCAACGCAAGAGAAATGTCCGCGGCTCTTCCGAAAGAAATTGATAAGAAATCATATAAATCAATATCCGATAAGGAAAAGCGTAAGCAGGCGAAAAAAGAATACAGGGAGGCTGTTGCCTTTAACGAGGAAATTGAAATTTCCAAATTTGTTTGTGATGAAATAGACAAGTTTGAAACCGCCGTTATGCAGCATCAAGTTGCGGCATACAAAAAGATTTATGACAGCGGACTTGACGGGATTAAAAATATTTCTTTAAGCTCTGCTTATGAAGAGCTTAAAGCCGCAAAAAATCTTCCTCATAAAACAGACGAAGAAAATGAAATACGCAAATTTGAAATTTCACTTGCAAAAAGTAAAATTTCCGCCAAAAAGGCATATGATAAATTCTTCGGCAACGTTAAAGAATTTGCCGAGCCGTCTATGGATGAAATCACTCAACTCTATGATGAGATTGATGAACTTAGAGAAAAAATCATTGAGCTTAAAAAGGAAAGCGGCATAGCGAAGAAGGCGGGACGTGATAATGAAACTCTTCTTGCTCTTAAAGATGAAATAAAGCTTTCAAAAATCAAGCTTGATGAATTGCAGAAAAAATCAAAGAGTGCCGTTGATGAATACGCGCAGTTTAACCGCGCCGCAAAGCCTTTCACCGATGCAAGAAAAATGCTTGCACAGGAAGAAAATTTCAAGCATTTTGATGAAATCGAGGCTCTTTATGACGAAGCAAAGCGCAACGCAGAAGAAGCAGACCGCTTAAAAGAGGCGGAAAACGAAGCTCGCCGCGCCGAAGAAGAAAAGGAGCTTGAGCTCCGCAAGGCTGAAAAGGCGGCAAAAAAACGTAAATAACAGTTACAAAAATTTAATACGAGCACCTAAACCTCACTTTCTCATAGTATAGAGAAAGTGAGGTTTTAATATGAGTTTATATATAAAAGTCGGTTCGATTACAAACGCGCAGAGAGCGCGCTCAATACTTCAGAGGAATTCGGTTAAGGCATATGTGCAGCGTCTTGAAGACCCGAAACCGGGAGACGGCTGCGGATATGTTGTTAAGGTGGAGGAAAGTGAAAAAAATTTAATACAGATTCTCGAAAGAAACGGTGTTAGAGTTTTGGGGGTCGAGTGAATTGATATACCTTGATAACGGTGCAACATCATATCCGAAACCGTCCGCCGTTATTTCCGCAACCTTAAACGCCTGCAAACGATTCAGCTTTAATTCCGGCAGAGGAGGATATTCCGCTTCAGTTAAAACAGCCGAAAAAATTTATTCGGTGCGTGAAAAAATCGGCGATATGTTTGATTACGAGCCTCAGAATATAGCTTTTACGCTGAATTGCACAAGCGCCTTAAATATGGCGATTAAAGGCAGCGTTAAAACTGGGGATCACGTTATTATTTCATCGCTGGAACACAACTCTGTGTGGCGCGTTGTTAATAGTTTACAGGATGACGGTATTATTGAATACGACATTGCGGATTTTTCGTTTGATGAAGATGAAACGGTCAATAATTTTGCGCGTTTAATCAAGAGCAACACATCTTTAATTGTCTGCATGGCTGCGTCCAACGTTTTCGGAGTCGCGTTTCCGATTGCTAAAATCGGAGCACTTGCTAAACAATTGGGAATCCGCTTTGTGGTTGACGCTGCGCAGGCGGCAGGTGTGATATCTGTCAGCGGTGTAAGAGATAATATTGATATTCTTTGTGCTCCCGGCCATAAATGCCTTTACGGCAATATGGGAACGGGATTTATCGCTGTTAGGGAGGGAGTTTATCTTAATACGATCGTTGAGGGCGGCACCGGCAGCGAATCCGTTAATCCGAAACAGCCCGATTTTTTGCCCGACAGGCTTGAGGCAGGCACACTGAATAATTGCGGCATATTATCTCTCGGAGCGGGAATAGACTATATTAATTCTGTCGGAATGAATAATATTTACAGGCATGAGCTTAGGATAACCGACTGCCTATACAGCGGGTTGTCACGTAATGAAAATGTTCAGCTATATTGTCCTCGGCCGCAATGGAAAAAATCCGCGCCGCTTATTTCTTTTAATTACAAAGATTATTCAAGTGAAAAAACTGCTGCGGAGCTTGCCGAACACAATATCGCTGTCAGAGCGGGGCTTCATTGCTCACCGCTTGCCCATAAATTTTTCAATACGTTAGACAGGGGAACTGTCAGGCTTTCTCCTTCTGCATTTACCACTTTCAGGGAATGTGAAATTTTTTTGAACACTCTGAAAAAAATATAAAATCGGCTTTATTATTATATTTTTTTATGTTAAAATAAAAATAAGGAATGTAGTGTCAAAGGAAGTTGCTTATGATCAGTGTTGTATCTGATTTCCTAAACAGAATATTAAGCGTATTTTCAACTTTCCGTTTTACGGATTTTCTTGATATTTTACTTGTTGCCGCTATAATATATCTTTGCGTCCGTATTATAAGAGAAACAAGAGCAATGCAGCTTGCCAAGGGAATTATTTTTCTTCTTGGTATATATTTGGTTGTTAATCTCCTTGATATGGAGGCGTCAACTTATATTTTCAGAACCATTTTTACAAATATTCTGATTATAATTGCTATACTTTTTGCGCCTGAGCTTAGAAACATCCTTGAGCAAATCGGCAAAAGCGCGTCGAGCAAAAATGTTAAAACGCTGATTCATCCGGGCTTTGCAATGGAGCTTGCTCAAATTGAAAACGGAATCGAGTCCGTTATAAAGGCTTGCTCAAATATGAGTGATTCCAAAACCGGCGCCCTTATTGCTTTTGAAAATCAAACACTTTTGGGAGATGTTATTGACAGCGGCACAATTATAGACGCAAATGCTTCAAGATCGCTTATAGAAAATATCTTTTATCCAAAAACGCCGCTGCACGACGGCGCTGTTGTTATGCGAAACGGCAGAGTTCATGCCGCAGGATGCATTCTTCCGCTTACAAAAAAAGACGTTAAATCGTCTTTCGGCACGCGTCACCGCGCCGCTATAGGTCTATCCGAGGAAAGCGACGCGGTTGTGGTTGTTGTTTCCGAGGAAACGGGAGCAATATCGGTTGCGCGCGGAGGAGTTATCACAAGCGGAATTTCAGACGGTGATTTAAGAGATATTCTTATGAGTGTGTTTCTTCCTAACGGCACCTCTTCTGATGACAAGATTATTTCAAGGTTAAAGAGGTGGAAGAAAAAGTAATGAAAAATAAGAAAAAAAGCGGTTTTTCATTGAGAAAGCTTATTTATAATGACAAATATCTGATTATTTTTTCTGTTATACTCGCAATTGTCATTTGGGTTGTTACCTCAATTAATCTTAGCCCCGAGACTACGAAAACAATAACAGTTCCCGTATCGGTTGATTTTACGGGAACCATTGCGCAGCAGCTCGGTATAGAATATTACGATAATGATGAAATAACGGTAGACGTTACGGTGTCTTGCAAAAAATATCTTGCAAAGGATATAAGTGCAGACGACATAAACGCTTATCTGCAAACGAACACAGTAACAACCACAGGCTATCTTTCCGTTCCTATTTCCGTATCTGCCGTTGACGACGCGGAGTTTACCATTCAAAGTTATTCTCCGACTTCGGCTCAGGGATATTTTGATGTGGCGCAGGAGGTGACTATGCCTGTTGAGCTCAATTATATCAATACAAAGTTCGCTGCGGAGGGCTACGTTGCAGGCAACACGGCTCTTAATCAATCAAGCGTAACCGTGTATGGTCCGGCGTCATATGTTTCTGAGGTGAAACGCGTTGTTGCGGATATATCTCTTGAGAGCAATCTTACCGAATCACAGGTGATTACTCTTGACCCTGTTGCGGTGAATGAAAACGGGGAACGAGTGGATTATGTTTCAATAAGGCTTGATGAGGGAGAATCGTCATTAACCGCTACTGTTCCTATTCTTAAAGTTATGGTTCTTCCAACCTCTGTTGATTTTGTTTCTGGGCCTGAAGGCGCGGTAAATACTTTTGATATTGATTATTCGGTTGATTCGGTTGAAGTCGGAGCTCTTGAATCTGCCGCGCTTACAGAGCTTAAACTCGGCAGCATTTCATTTAACGGTTTAAATCCGGGTGTGAACACCTTTGACTTCAAAACCGACTCAATTAACGGTGTAACCGTTCTCGACGGCACTTCGGTGGTAACCGTAACGGTAACTGTTCCTGATGATTATCAATCAAAAACCATTAATGTTTCCGCCGGAAGTATTAATGTGGATTCCGATAAATTTAATATATCCGTTACAAGCCTTTCATCATCACGTATTACGATTATTGCTCCAAAGGATATTATCGACAGTATAGACAGATCTGCACTCACTTTTTCTCTTACGCCTTTAAACGGCGGGGAAATCAATGAAAATACAAAACAGTGCAGACTTACCGTTGGCATTAACGGATATGATAATTGCTGGGTAACGGGTGATTACACAGTAAATATAAAGGCAACAAAAGCTTGATATAGCTTGCTCACAATAAATTAACGGCGCAGAATTTTGAATCCTGCGCCGTTAATTTATATGCAATATCAGTGATTATAAAACAAGGCTCTGTTTTGATTTTTACTGTATCTGTAAACCGACAGAACAACACCTAATGCAAGGTATATACTTAAACTCGATGAACCTCCTGCGGAAAAAAGGGGAAGCGTTATTCCTATGCACGGCAGAAGTGAAAGCTCCATACCGACATTTACAAGCACTTGAGCAAAAAGCATTACCGAAACGCCCATGCACATCATATAACCAACATTATCTCTTGCTCTTAATCCAATGCGGATAACTCTTATGATGAGAACGGTAAGCAATAAAATTGCCGCCATTGTGCCCACATA
>CANRMJ010000091.1 GCA_947631705.1 uncultured Clostridia bacterium | reverse complement strand
AAAACACAGCTAAGGACTCCGCACGCCTTGTTTTTGAAACAGACGAGGGAACAGAGGCGATTTCCGCCGACGATATATTGTATCTTGAGGCGATTTCCCGCAAAACGAAAATAATTCTTATGGATAAAACTGTTATGATTAATCTCAATTTTAAAAACGCGGAGGAAAGCCTTCCCAAAGGATTTTTTAAGTGCCACCGCTCGTATATTGTTAATCTCTTGCGCGTAAGTTCCATCAAAAAGTATGAATCGGTTATGGATAACGGCGTTTCCGTTCCCATAAGCCGCAGAGTTTATAATGAATTCAACCAAGCGTTTATCGCATTTTACAGGAGGTAATATGAAAATTCAGATAATTGCACCGATAATTGCGGCAACGACCGTGCTTGCGGTTCTGATTTTCTTTGCCGTTCGTGCCGCGATAAAAAGATATTCGGAAAAGAAACTTGAAAGCTACCAAAATGATTTGCTCCAAAAGCATTATAACGAGGTAGAAAATATGTATCGCCAGATGCGGGGCTGGCGGCATGATTACAAAAATCATATTGCCACGATGAAAGTGCATCTTGACAATAAAAAGTATGATTTGCTCGAAAATTATCTTAATCTGCTCAATAATGATTTGATGACTGTGGACACTGTTTTAAAAACGGGAAACGTGATGGTTGACGCTATTTTAAACAGTAAGCTCTCGCTCGCGCGTTCAAAGGATATTTCGGTAGACGCGTCTGCCGTGGTGCCTGAAAAGCTGATTGTGAGCGACACCGATATGTGCGTTATAATCGGCAATCTTCTTGATAACGCAATTGAGGCGTGTTGCAAATTCGAGGAAAAAGAAAAACGTTTTATACGCGTTTACATAGGCGTTATTAAGCGTCAGCTTTATATATCCGTTTCAAATTCAGTTGGCGGAGAAATTAAAAAAGAGGGCAAAACGTATATCACCACGAAAAATTCAGACCACGGTTTCGGGCTGAAACGTATAGATAAAATTGTGGATAAATACAATGGCTTCGTAAACCGCCAGGACGAAACAGACGTTTTTGCAACCGAGATTACGCTGCCCCTGCAATGACAATAATACCGTTCGCGCACGAATTTATACCATTCGTGCGTTAATTTTGTATTTCAGAGATCTTTATGTTAAACTGAAACCGAGGTGAGAATATGACTTATAAAACGAAATACTCTGTTTTGGAAAACTCAAAATATATGATAAGTCATATAAAAAGGGCGGATAAGTCGGCAATTTCGCTTGCTGTTTTTTATGCGTTTCCCTCTGTAATGGCAACCCTTATGTCAACACTTCTTTTAAAAACGCTTATAGGTATTCTTGAAAACGGAGCCGATTTGACTAAAATCATACAGGCGGTAGGCGTTTTTGTTTTGTTTTCTTCGATTTTTACGGTTGCGAAAAATTATCTTGAAACAAGGCACTCCGTAATATCCACAAAATACAGGCTTTATTGTCAAACGCATATTATAGAGAAAAATATGCGGATCCCTTATGAGAAAATTGAAAGCCGTGAAAACAGAAAGCTGCTTGATAAGGCTAACGAATTTGTTGCTTACAGCAGTAAGGGAGCAAACGCAACAGTTACTATTTTAAGAGAATTGGCGGTTAATCTTGTGGGCGTTTTTTCCGTATGCGCCGTGTTTTTTGCTGTTGATATAAGGCTTGTCGCGATTCTTATTATTGTGGGAGTGTGCACATTCCTGCTTTATTCGCGTGAATCCGATAATGAGAAAAACTACCAAGATAAAAATGTTCCGATAACAAAAAAGACGGTGTATCTTGCGATCGGAAAACCCACGGAGATCAAAGCGGCAAAAGATATACGGGTGTTTAATATTTCGTCTTGGTTTTCTCCTCTTATTGATATTCTTATCGGTGAAAGAAAAGAAATCATAGCTTCTTTTCTCAAAAGTGATTTCAAATTGATCTCTGCCGACGCTTTTATTATTCTGCTCAGAGAGGGTGTAACTATATATTTTCTTATAAGCAATGTGCTCAAAGGCAGAATATCCGTAAGCGATTTTGTTTTTTATTTTGCTCTTTTAAATGCCTTTTCATTATGGATAAGAGGTATTTGTTTGGGATATCAATGGACAAAGGCAGCTTGTCTTTTGTGTGACGATTACCGTATCTATATTGAGCAAAAAGATGAAGAAAACGAGGACAGTGAGCCGATTTGCAAAGAATTATATGCTCCCTGTTCGGTAGAATTCAAAAACGTCTGCTTTTCTTATGATGGAAAAACACAGGTGTTGAAAAATATATCGTTTAAAGCCGAAAAAGGAGAAAAAATTGCGTTGGTCGGCGAAAACGGAGCGGGCAAAACAACCTGTATGAAACTTCTATCGGGGCTTTATTTGACAAACAGCGGAGAAATACTTCTGAACGGGAAAGATATTTCGCTTTACCCGAAACAGCAGCTTTTTTCGCTCTTTTCGGCTGTGTTTCAGAACTCGCTGTTTTTACCCGCAACGGTTGCCGAAAACGTTGCGCTTTCCGTTGATTACGACAAAGACAGAATGAAAGACGCTCTTAAAATGGCGGGATTGGCGGATAAAATAAAAACGCTGAAACACGGTGAAAACACTCTGCTTGATAAAGAGCTGAACAAGGGCGGAACCGATTTATCGGGCGGCGAAATGCAAAAGCTGTTTCTTGCAAGAGCGTTGTATAAAGACGCTCCGATTGTAATTTTAGACGAGCCGACATCTGCGCTTGACCCCATAGCGGAAAATGAAATTTATCTGAAATTCAACAGTCTTACAGAAAATAAAACCTCGTTTTACATTTCACACCGTCTTTCATCCACCCGCTTTTGCGACAGAATTTTGTTTCTGAAAGACGGGAAAATAATCGAATCCGGCACCCACGATGAACTGATGGCTTTAAAAGGCGGATATTTCAGAATGTATGAAATGCAAAGCTATTACTATAGGGAACAGGAGGGCACATTATGAGCTTCAGAGAAAAAATAAGTTGCATTGCTTTTGCCCTAAAGCTGTGCCGGGGCTTTTCAAAAAAGCTCTATGTTTATTTTGCGATGAATTGCCTTTTCGGCGCAGCCGCGCCCCTTGTTCCAACATGGTTTTCGGCTCAAATCGTTGATGAGCTCGCTGGCGGCAGAAACGTCAAAAAGCTTATTATACTGGGCGTTCTTTTGGCGGTTTTGACTGCGGGCTGTGAATTTTTGCGGCGCGCGTCCGACAGAGGCTTTTATGAAACACTTAATCTTCTTCACGATTTTGAGGGCAAAGTGTTTGAGGAACACATCGTGGGCGCTGATTACGAGCTCCTTGAGGATGCCGACTATCAGAACGCCGTTAAATCATATAAAATTATTTATGAAAACAATTTCGGAATTTACCATAATATGTGGTTCTATTCCAAAAATTTTGTTCAGGGTATGTTGGCATTCCTTTTTTCAATGATTATAATCTGGCCGTCTATGCGGGAGTGCTTTGCCATAGATAATTCATCGTTTATGAGCTCGTGGAAACCGATTATAATACTTTTAGCAGCCGTGGCATCAATAGGGATAGTTATGGCTGTTATCGGTCATATTTACAGCTCCACGAATTACAGAATCAATAAAAAAATCAGTTCCACATTTGCGAAGTTTAAATACTGGTTTGAGTTTTCGGAAAAATATATGAACGGAAAGGAAATAAGGATTTACAGAGCGCAGAAATTAATTAAGAAGCAATACAGTGATTTTGCGGATGAGTATTATTTATACAGTGCCTATTTCAGTGACGTTTGGGCAAAATATCAGGGCATTCTCACCGTTTTGCAAATGCTCATTATGGGCTGCTTTTATCTGTTTGTGGCTCTGAAATCAAGAGAGGGCGTTTTCAGTCTCGGTTCGCTTGTTCTGTTCCTCGGCGCGTCTGCCAATATTGCGGAGGCTATAAGTCTGATAACAAGTATAAGTTATCTGCTGGGAATGTCCGCAGACCATATCTCTTATCTGAAACGCATTGTTGAAACTCCTCCGAGAAAGCATATAGGCACGCTGCCCGTTGAAAAAAGAAACGATAATCAATATGATATTGAATTTAAAAACGTATCCTTTAAATATCCGGGCACCGAAACTTTTGTTCTTAAAGACTTCAACGCAAAGCTGCAAATTGGCCATCACATGGCAGTAGTAGGGCAGAACGGTTCGGGAAAGACAACGTTTATTAAACTTCTTTGCAGGCTCTATGATGTTACTGACGGAGAAATAACGCTTAACGGAATTAATATAAAGAAGTATGATTTAAAGGAGTATATGAGCCTGTTTTCCGTTGTTTTTCAGGATTTTCAGCTTTTTTCCGTAGCTCTTTCGCAAAATGTTACAACCTCGCTTGAATATGACAGGGAAAAGCTTTTTGAGTGCCTTGATAAGGCGGGAATTTCGGAGAGGGTGAGCAAAATGCCTAATGCCGAAAACAGCATTATTTACAAGGATTTTGATGAGAACGGTATTGAAATTTCAGGAGGCGAAGCTCAAAAAATCGCGCTTGCAAGGGCGCTTTATAAGGATGCGCCGTTTGTTATACTTGACGAGCCCACATCGGCGCTCGACCCGATTTCCGAATTTGAAATTTATCAGCGCTTTGGCAACTTTGTTGGAGATAAAACAGCGATTTATATATCGCATCGTCTTTCCTCGTGCCGATTTTGTGATGAAATATTGGTGTTTGACGGCGGCAAAGTGGTGCAGCAGGGCTCCCACGATTCTCTTATGCAGGATAAAGGTGGCAAATATTACCGCCTGTGGAGTGCTCAGTCGCAATATTATATTAAATAAATCCGTAATAAAGTGTATATTAAAAAATCATAAGCCCGATTCTTGTAAAACGGGCTTATGATTTTTTATTATATTGATGATTTTCAAAATTTCATTTTGAGTCAATTTTATGTAGAAATTTTTTGTTTGATTTTATAGGCTAAATCAAAAAGCCGTGGAAAATAATGCTGGGATAAAGAGATGATTTTATCTGTTTTACTGATATGCTTTGCACTCCAAACCAATTTTAAATATTTTTTAACCAACGGTTTTAATTTTTTGATTTGCTCCGGATAGCGTTTTCCGTCATATCCTCCGCTTGCGTTTTTCAGTCTGAAATCCGCCCCTCTCAGCATAGATACAGCAATGTAATCCAAAACGGCTGGGGGCACATTATTAACTGATTTAAAATAATTATAGTCTGTTTCTTTACAAAACATCTTCGTTCTTATATCTAATTTCACAGAATTGCAAATGGAGTTAGTATCACCTCTGTAATAGTAATATAACTTTTGATTAGAATGAGCAATGGTACTGCATTTGTGCGCGCACTGTACACTGAATACTCTATCGTCGGGTCCAATTAAGGTTTCGTCAAAACGTAAATCTCCAATAACATCTCTCTTAATTAACTTATTCCAAACAACAATATAGCCGGTTCTTTCTTTAACATAAACATTATAAAGGAACTCATCAGCATTTATTATTTCAAGCGACTCGGACATCGTATTCTTAAAATCATAATCAGTATCAATGCCTTCCGCGTAATCGCAAAACACAAAATCAGGATTATTGTTTATTGCGACTGATATAAGCTTTTCATACATAAGAGGACTGATATAGTCATCTGAATCAATAAAAGATATATATTCTCCGTTTGCGTGTTCAAGTCCAACGTTTCTTGCGTGGGGACATCCTGTTTTATCTGCAATATAAACGTGAATATTATCATATTTTTCAGCATAGCTGTTGCATATTTTTAAAGAATCATCCGTTGAACCGTTTTCAATTAATAAAATTTCAAGATCACTGTATGTGCTACTTAAAATCGAATTTATGCATCTGGGCAGGGATTCCTCCACATTATGCACGGGAACGATTACACTAATCATTAAGATATCCTCCTGTAAAAAACAATTGTTTTTGCGCATCTTTTCATTCTCAAAGAATATACCAAAACGGGATATTTCAATAATACCATTTTGGTATATTTAAGTCAAGGGTGATTTTATGAGGCTAAAAGAGTTGCGAAAAGCAAAGGGGATATCCCAGCTAAAGCTCGCAATGGATTTATCAATGAATCAAAATACAATCAGCCGATATGAAACGGGCGAAAGAGAGGCGGATTACAAAACACTCATAAAAATTGCCGATTATTTCAATGTATCAATTGACTATTTGTTAGAGCGAACAGACAATCCTAACAGATATTAAAAAAGGGGTCGAAAAAGATATGATTCAGAAATCTTGCTCAAGGTAATACTGTTTGCATTTATGGAGAACGACTATGTTTCGGTACGGAAGATAGAAAAGACGGAACGAAAAAAACAGCCAATGCAAAGATTAGCAAATATACAAGGCTTAAGTGCCGTTTTAGTTTTCATACATAAAATCTAATTTCATAAATCCATTATTTAAAAGCATTGGAGTATAAAAATCCAGA
>CANRMJ010000090.1 GCA_947631705.1 uncultured Clostridia bacterium | reverse complement strand
GATTATAATCTCTTTTCGTCTTCCTTGCGCTGCTTTTCGGAATGAATAATAACGGGAATCGCCGCTCCTATTCCACCGCCGACAAGCGCGCCCGCAAGCGCAAAAGCCCACCACAGCGGATATTTGCTTTTTTCCTCTTCTTGCTCAGTATTATCCTCAACTGAAACTTTCTTGTTAATAACAGTTGAAATATCAACGTTTTCGGTGTATGCCTCGCCGAATTCATCTTCATAGCTTATAGTCATCTTCCCCGCCGTTTCTCCGAGCGCAGTCGGACTAACGCGAAGATTTGCATTTCCCTCTTTGCTTTCTCCGGCGGGAATTTCACCCACAAACACAGTCCCTCCGCTGTTAAGTCCGTCAATATCAAAATCAAGTCTGCAATTTCTGATAACACCCTTTCCTGTATTCATCAGATCAACAGTTAAAGTTTGCGTATCCTCCTGATAGAGAATTTCGGGAAGCTGCGCTCCGCTGTAATCAAGAGAAACGTTCTGCTTTATCGTTATATAAATCACATCGGAAGAACTGTAAGCTCCGAAATTTCCGTCCTCATATTCCGAGGTTATATTTACAGGATATTCCCCTTGAACGGCTGTTTTAGACGCGCTCAAAGAAACAGTCCATACATATGTACCGCCCGCCTTAATTTGTTGAACATACTGCGTTGGCATACCTTCGCACTTTACGGAGCCGCTCTCCTCATTAAGTGAAAGCTTAATATTTTTAACAGCCTTCTTTTTGCTTTGGTTTTTGAATGTGATTTTAAGCTCAGCTTTCTCATCCGGCGATATACTGCCGCTGCTCACTTCATAAGCTGTTACCATAAGCCGCGGAACAGACGCGTCCTCCGTAGTAACCTCTGCCTGAGCCTGAGGCATATTTTCGGTTTCCTCCGCATATACGGCGAATGAAAACGACAAGCAAAATAGCAAAGACAACAAGAAAATTAAATATTTTTTCATCATAACTCCCTTATATTATCAACAATACTGTTTTTCATTTCTTTTCTGATTTTCGCAAAAAGATTAACGCAGCATACGGCAAACAAAATCAAGCACGCTCCGAGGGTTTCCCACGGGCTGAAAGCCATAATTTTCTCTAAAATAATGTTATATTTAACGCCAAGAGAAATTATCGCGTACCCGATAAGATAAACGGCAAATCCCGAGCCACAGCCTATTGAGAGCGCGGTGAACACCTGACGCACATATGAGCCGAAAAGCTCTCTGAGCGACGCTCCCACGGCGCGGAGCGTTCCGATTTCGCGTTTACTTTCTCTGATATTTGCGGTAATTGAATTGTTAATTATACTTGCGCATATGCTGAAAAACAGAATTATAATCGCAAGCATCGCAATCAACAAGACCTGATTACTTCTTTGGTTATTTATATCAGCTTCATACTGTGAATTTATCCAACCGTCGCTGACCGTTAGGCTGATATCGTTTAATATCTGTTCAATTTCATTGTTGATTTCATCATTACATTCGCAGTTTAGATTCATCAATATTGCATCATAGCTTTCATTTTCCGAATATAAATTCATAGCCGATGCTGTGGTTATTAAATTAAAACAAGGTTCAGTGAAAACGCCTCCGAAACCGAATGTATCATCGGGGATTTCATCCACTATCGCGCCTACAGTCACCGTTCTGTCATTTCTTACGGTATCAGACGTAAGTGAAATCATTTCGCCGTCCTCATTTTTGTTTTCACCGCTTAATATGCTGATATTGAGTGTATCTCCCGCCTTTATGTCCCGTTCGCCTGTTAAAATAACTTCATTGTCTTTTTCAATATTTTCATTATAAACAGGACCGTAATGATAACCGCCGTCAATATCTATACCGACGCTGAAGCCGACTCTTTCGGGAGCGAATAATATAATTTCCTCGCCGGAATTGATTTTATCAATATCAATTTTTCCTTCAACAACATGAGGAGCAATATATTTTTCAATAAATTTCTCGCTGAACGCGCCAATTTCCGTTCGGTAAAGTTCTTTATCAAAACCGAGTTTTTGCTTTAATTCAAGATAAGAATCATCAAATTTTGTACGCGTCAATTTTATGAAATCCTCTGCTGTGGGATTTTCGGCGTTAAAATAATCCGACTGATCAAACGGAGAGTCGTCGCCAAACGACTTCAAATAATCAGTAAACTCATCAACAAGAACAACCGCCATACATGATTTAATTCCGTAAACCTCACCTGCATACGGTATTGACGCAACCCTCTGAAACGCGCTTTCGTTAAAGCCGGAAGTTTTTTCGTTCACATCATTTATATACTGTGTAAACACACTATGCTGCAAAATCTGATAATCATAACCGAAATCATAATTATCTTCAGCTGCAAGATTATACATAGAAAATCCGAAAGACGACAGGGCAACAGTAACCGCAAGGATAACGCACATAATAATGTGCCTCGTTTTATAAAAGGCAATATTTCTTTTTGCAAGGAGCTTTGGCATTATAAAGCTTTTTTGCGTGCGGATATGTTTTTCCTTAACCTTGCGCAAAACACTTATGTTTCGGATGGCTTGAATAGGTGTAATTCTTGACGCCGCAAACAGCGGTATCATTGATGCCAGCATTACGCTAATTATGCTGAAAACACCGCAGAGAACAAAAATGCGCAAGTCAAACGGCAAAAACAACTCGTCGCCTATAAGGCTGACTATGCCCTTCACTCCGAAATATGAAACCGCAAGGCTCAGCGGAACACAGACAATACCGATTATAAAAGCCTCTCTGCCGAAAATGTGAATAATCTGCCGCCTTGTTGCGCCCACCGCGCGCAGCATTCCTATCTGCTTTTTTCTTTCTCGCAGATTAGTATTGAATGAGTTGATTATTCCAAGGCATGATACCGCCAAAAGAACAACAGTCAGTAAAACTGCAAGACCTATTTTATCTCTTAATGAAGCCAAGTTCGTTGAACCCGGTGTATCCGTTGTATTAAAAAGATGAGACCACGTTTCGTCATTATTTAATTGATTATCGTAAATATATATAAACAGCTTGTCGCTTTTTTCGGAACCGAGATATGCGTCAAGGCGTTCCTTGCCTCCCGATTCGGGCAAAGTGTTTTTACATACGAATGCCGCAGGCAAGGAATTACCTTCGGAGTAACTGTAAGAAATATTTGATCGCTTGTCACTGAGAATACCAACAAGCTTATATGTTTTTTTAACGGGAGTTTCCACAGTTGCATCGCCGTTTTGAGCTAAAACGGAAAGCGTTATTGAATCTCCGACTGAGGAATCCAAACCGAGCTTTAAGAGCGCCCCTCTTTCGATTGCAATTTCGTTTTCGGTTTCGGGGAATTTACCCTCAAGTAAAGATTGATAAGAAATTTTCCTGCACTCGTCATCAAGCCAAGCGATATATGTGCCTTTATTGGCAGTATTTTTATCCAAATAAGCATAGCCGATTGTGTGCGCAAAACCAATATCCTCCGCTAAGCCCGATTCTTTAATTTTTTCAATTCGCTTATCATCTGTATTGATTAAAATGATGCTCTGACTGCCGACCGCTTTATTTTTCATTTCCCTTTCCGACGCGTTAAGAGCCGAAAGAAAAAACAAGGTTCCCGAAGAAAAAATCATAGCGAGAATAACGCCGATTATCATAAGAAAATACTGTTTTTTATGAGATTTTAAATTGCTGAGAGCAATTGAATTAACCGTTAGTTTCTTTTTCATTGCTCAAACCTCCGGGCATTTTGTGTCTGATGAAATCCTGCCGTCTTCAATAGTTATTATTCTTTCTGCCTGCTCGGCAACGTGCAAATCGTGGGTAACAAGAATAAGAGTAACGCCGAGATTGCGCGCCGCGTATTTTAGGAGCGAAAGAACTTCTCGTCCGCTTTTTCCGTCAAGATTACCCGTAGGTTCGTCTGCAAAAAGAACAGAGGGCTTGTTTGCCAGCGCTCTTGCTATTGCTATTCTCTGTTGCTGCCCGCCCGAAAGAGCAGAAGGCAAATGATCCAGCCTGTCCTCAATTCCAAGCATATCAATAATTTTATTAAGATACTCTTCATCAGGTTTCTTCTTATCAAGCATAACGGGTAATAAAATGTTTTCATAACCCGTGAGCTCCTGAACAAGATTATACGACTGAAAAACAAAGCCGAAACGCCTGCGCCTTAAAACAGAAAGCTGATTGTCGTTATAATCACTCAGTTTCTTTTCAGAATAATAAACGCAGCCTGAGGTAGGATATTCAAGCGAGCTTAAAACGTGCAGCAAAGTTGATTTTCCAGAGCCGCTCGGACCTGTGACGGCGCAGAATTCTCCTTGCTCAAAAGAGGCATTGACCGAGTCTATAGCTTTAACTACACTGTCACCCGAAATATATTCCTTTGTTAAATCCGAACATTCAATAATTTTCATTCTAAAACACTCCTTTTTCACACTTTATATTGTTAATATAACACTATAATCTTTCATTTGGGTGACAAAAACATTAAGATTTCTTAAGATTTATGATTTAAGGCACAAAAAAAGCCCCGTAAAAAACAGGGCATTTTTATGAAATGGTAATATAGCCGTCTATATGCGGAAAACACATAATTATAGAAAGACCGCCGTTCTTATTTTCGGCGCTGATTGTTGCATGATGCTTTTCAATGATAGCCTTTGTGATTGCAAGACCGATCCCCGCGCTGTTTTCAACTGAATGCGGTGCTTTGTGGAATCTGTTGAATAATTTGGGCAAATCTTCATTTGGAACGCCCCCTCCGTTATCTGAAACAGTAACAATCGTTAATTTTTCACTGTTTTCAATATCTATTTGAACAATTCCGTCGGGCGCGGTATATTCTGAAGCGTTTTTAATAATATTTCCGATAGCCTCCGAGAGCCACTCTCTGTCGCAGCGCAGCTCTCCCCTGCCGGAAACAATATATTTCTTTTCCGGGAACAAAGGTTTGAAAATGTCAACAAGATTGTTGGCAATCTCAGAAACCTCGTAAGTTTGAAAATCCATAATATATCCGTCTGTTTTAATTTTTTCAAGCCTAATAAGCTTATAAATAAGCTCCTCCATTTTTTCTATGAGCCTAAGCTCTTTTTCTGAGTGGTCAGACGGATTTTCGGCATTTTCCATTTCGCAATAAAGACGCAAAGCGGCAAGCGGAGTTTTCAGCTGATGCGAAATATCGGAAATAAATTCTATATTTTTCTTAGATTCATCAGCGGTATTCTTCTGTTCGAGCATTAAAAGATTTTCAAGATCAGATATACTGTTTTGAAGTATTGCGAAGCTGTTATCACTTGTGCTGAAATCAGTAAGCACGCCCTTTTTCATAAATAAATCAACGCTTTCCGAAAGAGAAATTATATCTCTTTTGCGCTTTATATAAAGAAAAAGCAAGACAGCGGCGATTATAAGCAGGAGCGCGCATAAAAACAGCAAAATCACTTCAACGGCGTTCATTTTGAGTCCTCCCAACGATAACCGATACCGCGGACAGTAGCAATATGCTCAGAGCCTATCTTTTCACGCAGACGGCTGATATGAACGGAAAGCGTGTTATCATCAATAAACGCGCCGCCGCTGTCCCATATATTCTGAAGCAGTGTTGCGCGCGTGATAATAGCGCCGCTGTTTCTCATTAAATCCGATAGTATTCGGAATTCCGTAGGCGTTAAAAAAATAACTTCACCGTTTTTGCGAACCGTCAAATTGCCTATATCAAGTGTTATGTCGCTGCTGTTATATATGTTTTCGCCGTTACGCCTTAACAGCGCGCGTACTCGCGAGAGAAGCTCAAGCAGTTTAAACGGCTTAGTCACATAGTCGTCCGCACCCGAATCAAGACCGCGAACAACTTGTATTTCCTCATCACACGCTGTTAAAAACAAAACAGGCACGGTGCTTGAACCGTTTCTGATTTCGCGGCATAAGTCAAGTCCGTTTCCGTCGGGCAGCATAACGTCTAAAATAATCAAGTTATACCCGCCGGCGTTTATCCGCAAACGTGCGGATCGGCAGTCGCCCGCGCTGTCAACCGAATAGCCTTCTTTATCCAACAGCTCGCAAAGCCCTTCGCGCAGAAACTTATCATCTTCAACTATCAGTATTTTATTGCTCATCACATAAACCTCGTAAGTTTTCACTCTATGAAATAGTTTAACATAATAAAGCAATGTTTTCAATCTTGAGAAAGTTAAAAATGTTTTTGGGTTTTATGCTTGGCAAATCGTTACATGATATTCCGCAGTTTGGCGATCAAAAAGGGATTATCATGTAAAAGAAGGCGTAAAAAACAGCTAAAGGAAAATCCGTGATTCACGGAAAAAAGGTATGCGCTACTTGACCTGAAGTTCAATAAACTTGCAAAGCGACTGAAAGAATTTTTGAAGAAGATTGTTAAGTTGTTATTGACGAAATCAACAATGACAAAGGGACTTGAAGAGACTTTTTCAAATATTGTGTAAACCTCCTGAAAGGTGTAGAATAGAAACAACTTTCAGGAGGAAATTTTTATGC
>CANRMJ010000089.1 GCA_947631705.1 uncultured Clostridia bacterium | reverse complement strand
CCTTCAACGTCTTCTGCGATAATTACAAGCTTTTGACCGCTCTTGAGAACTGATTCAAGAAGAGGAAGAATATCCTGAACTACTGAAATCTTTTTGTCAGTGATAAGAATAAGAGCGTCGTCAATAACAGCCTCCATCTTATCGGTATCGGTTACCATATAAGGGCTGATATAGCCGCGGTCAAACTGCATACCTTCAACAACTTCGCAAACCGTATCAGCAGTCTTAGATTCCTCAATTGTGATAACTCCGTCTGCTGAAACCTTATCCATAGCGTCTGCAATAAGAGAACCAACGTATTCGTCGGATGCGGAAACGGTAGCAACACGGGCAATATCGTCACTGCCCTTTACCTGACGCGAGGACGCCTTAACAGCCTCAACAGCCGCGTCTACGGCAGCTTTGATACCGTTTTTAACAACCATCGGATTTGCGCCTGCGGCAACGTTTTTCATTCCCTCTCTGACAAGCGCCTGAGCAAGCAAGGTTGCCGTTGTGGTACCGTCACCGGCATCATCGTTTGTTTTTGAAGAAACTTCTTTAACAAGCTGAGCGCCCATATTTTCAAACGGATTTTCAAGCTCAATTTCCTTCGCAATGGTAACGCCGTCGTTTGTAATAAGCGGAGCACCGTATTTCTTATCGAGAACAACATTTCTGCCCTTCGGTCCGAGCGTGATTTTTACGGTATCGGCAAGCTTATCAATACCGCATTGAAGAGCCTTTCGGGCTTCTTCACCGAAAATTATATCCTTTGCCATAAAACAAATTCCTCCTTATTCAATAATAGCAAGAATGTCTTTAACGGAGGCGATAGTGTATTCAACACCGTCTACCTTAACCTCCGTGCCGCTGTATTTAGTAATGATAACCTTGTCGCCAACGCTGACGGTCATCGGGTTTTCCTCAGTACCGGGTCCTACGGCGGCAACCTTCATAAATTCGGGCTTTTCCTGAGCCGATGCGGCAATAAAAAGTCCCGACGCAGTTGTTTCCTCAGCCTCAACGGGTGTGAGCAATACTTTGTCTGCAAGTGGTTTAACAGTCACAAAAATTCACCTCTGTGTAATATTTTAATTGAATTAGCACTCTTCGCTTCCGAGTGCTAATTATTATTTTAGCAAGTTTTTTCCATTTGTCAATAGTGTTTGCAAATATTTAACAAAATATGTAAAAATATACGCATTAATATATAATTAAGTATTAAATATAACATTCATAAAAAGGAAAAGCGCGGGATTTTATTCCCGCGAATTATTAATTCTTATGTTCTTATTCAATAAGGCATACCGCGTGGGCGGCAATTCCCTGCATGGCGCCTGTAAATCCGAGTTTTTCCTCCGTGGTTGCCTTTACGGAAACGCAGTCCACGCCGCATCCGCACGCTTTTGCTATATTCTCACGCATTTTTGTTATGTAAGGCGCGAGTTTCGGCGCCTGTGCGATAACGGTTGAATCAATATTAATTATCCTGAACCCTTTTTCAGAAATCGCCTCAACTACCCGTGAGAGAAGAACAAGACTGTCCGCGTTTTTATAAGCGTCGTCAGTATCGGGAAAAAGATGACCGATATCCCCCATTGCTGCGGCGCCAAGCAGTGCGTCCGCAATTGCATGGAGCAAAACGTCTGCGTCCGAATGACCGAGCAGCCCCATATCACTCGGCACATCTACGCCTCCGATTACGCATTTTCTGTTTTCCGCAAAGCGGTGAACATCATAACCGTGACCGATTCTCATTATGCTTTATCTCCTCTCATTTTTAAAATGCTTTCCGCAAGCGGAATATCCTCCGGCGTTGTTATTTTAATATTTTCATAATCTCCCAAAACCGTATATACATCGGCGCCGTATTTTTCAACAAGTCTGCAATCATCTGTGTAATCCTCATTGGCGTCAACAGCCTTTTTAAGAGCGGCTTTGTAAAGAGAGAATTTAAAAATCTGCGGGGTTTGTATTGAAATAAGAGAGTTTCTGTTTGGCGTATCAACGATTTTCATATCTGAATCAACAATTTTTATAGTATCCTTTACCTTTACGCCCGTAGCGGCTGCGCCGTTCGACATAGCGCAATCAAGAGTGTTTATAATCGCCTTTTGCGTGATAAGTGGGCGCGCACCGTCGTGAATAATAATATAATCACACTCATCTATTGTTTCAACCGCATTCATAACACTTTGCTGGCGCGTTGCGCCGCCTATAACAAATGTGACGCTTTCATCTTGAATCAATTCTGAAAATTTTTCAATATCGCTTTCGCGGCATACAACTATTATTTCATCAATTTCGGGCATATCAGTAAACGCTTCTACACTTCTTTGAATAACGGTTTTGCCGCCTATTTCAAGGAGCATTTTACTTATATCCGTTCCCATCCTTGTGCCGTTTCCGGCACCCAAAATCACCGCAACGTTAAACAATTCTTTTTATCCTTTCAATCTCCTGAAAATTCGGAGTAACAAATTCTGTTTTATATTCTGTATAAATGACCATTCCGGGCTTGGCGCCGGACGGCTTTTTAACATTCTTAACTATTGTGTAGTCAACGGGCACGTTTGAGGATTCCCTCGCCGTACTGTGGTAAGCCGCAAGCATCGCCGCTTCTCTTATGAGCGTATCCGTAAATTCCCTGCCGTCTGCGGAAACAACAACGTGAGATCCCGGAGCGTCCTTTGTATGAAACCACAAATCATAATTTTTTGCGGTTTTCAAGGTCAGTCTGTCGTTCATTATGTTGTTTCTGCCAACAAAAATTCTGTGTCCGTCAGACGACTCATACTCTATAGGCATAAGCGGCTTGCTCTTTTTAGATGATTTCTCTGAGCGGATTTTAATAAATCCCGTATCGGCAAGCTCCTTTTTGATTTCCGTTATTTCGGAATCTGTTTGCGCCCTTGAAAGGGAATCCATAACCGATTCAAGATACAGAGCCTCTTCTTTAGCGGTTCGTATAAATTCGGTCAACTTTTCCTCGGCAATCTGCTTTTTTCTGTATTCTTTATAATATTTCTGTGCGTTCTGAGACGGCGACAGGCTCACGTCAACAGGAATTCGCACCGTTTTTCCGCCGTCGTAATAATTTTCCAAATCATAAAAAGGCGCGCCCTTTTGAAGAGCATATTGATTTGTAACAAGCAAATCGCCGTAAATTCTGTATTTTTCCCTGTCTGCGCAATCTTGGAGTTCCTTTTCCCTGTTTGCCGCCTTGCGAACGGCACGCTCCTGAAGATTTTTCAGAGTTTTAAAAAGCTCTCCCGATCTCTGACGCACTCTGTCCGCTCTTACCTTTTCATAATAAAAGAAATCAAGGAGAGATGAAAAATCGGGAAAAACCTTTGCAGAAAGAAGTGATCCGTACTGCGTTATCGGCATAAACGAAAAATCCAACGGAGAATCACCCAAAACCACTGTTGGAGCAGGATTCAATGCATATTCCTTTATGCTTTTCAGTGAAACACCGCTTTCGTATTCACGGCAAACGACGGGCGAAACGCCGAGCACTGCGTCTTGAAACGCTTTCGACGGTGCTTTTTTACTTTGGCAAATTCTGCTTTTGATTATATCTAAATCATCGGTTAAAATATTCAGTTTATCCTGCTTTGGCGGAGCCTCGTAAAGACAGCCCGGCATTATGCGTCTGACCTGTGACTTATGCTCGTCAATCCTCTTGAAAGCGTCAATAATTTTACCGTTTGAATCAAGCAAAATTATATTGCTGTATCTGCCCATAATTTCCGCCGCAATTGAATAAAGAACGCGGTCGCCAAGCTCATTTGAGCCCTCAGCGTTTATTTTGATAATTCTTTCAAAACCGCTCTGCTCAACCGATATTATCTTTGCGCCTGTAAGATACTTGCGCAGCAGCATACAAAGCATTGGCGGCTTTTCGGGATTTTCGGGCGGAAAATCGGTAAAATGGATTCTTGCGCTGTCTGCTCTGCACGAAATCAAAAGTTTTTTTGCGCCTTCTCTTGAACGAAGTGAGAGCACAAGCTCATCTTTGGAGGGCTGATAAACTTTTTCAATACGCGAACCTATCGCAAAATTCTCTATTTCATTTTTGAGATGATGAAGAAAGATTCCGTCTAACGCCATTTCAAACCGCCTCTACGGGATTTTTCTGATTGAATGTGACAAACTCAACATCCGTAAAATGCTCAGACAGCCGTTCTTTAATCATCAGAAACGGCTTGTATTCCGTTTCAAAGTGACCGGCGCTTATAACGGCAAATCCAAGCTCAGAGCAGTTGAGCATTTCGTGATATTTCATATCGCCGGTTAAAAAGCAATCGGCGTTTCTTAACGCTGTTTCTGTATACTCCTCACAGGCTCCGCCGCCGAGCGCAACAGTTTTTACCGCTTTTTCGGTATCTGTGTAGCGAAGTCCGTGAGAGTCAAGTTTTTCCCTCACAAAGGCGGCAAAATCATCTATACTCATTTCGCAGTCAAGCTCGCCCAAAGTAATAAAAGAATCCTCCGCCTGTCTTATGTTTTTCAAATCAAGTATTGAGGCAAGATTATCGTTTATTCCTCCGTGTGCCTTGTCAAAATTAGTGTGGGCTGATATAACCGAAATTCCGCTTTCGGCGCATATATAAGGCGCGCCGCCCTTAATCAAACTGCTTATAGGTTTAAAAATAATCGGGTGATGAGAAATAATCAAATCTGCTCCTATATCAGCGGCAAAATGAGCGGCTGCCTTTGTTACATCAAGGCAAAGTAGCGCCTTTTTAACCTCGGCGCCGAATTCGCCCACAAGTAAGCCGGAATTATCCCATTCCTCTTGAGTGTTAAAAGGAGCAAAAGAGTTTATGTAATCATAAATATTTTTCACAGTAGTCATAGTTTTTCCTTTATGGCGGCTATAACATCGGTTAAATCACTGCCGCCTTTCATTTTATTTTCCAAATAATTCAGTAAATGTTCAAAATATTCCTTGTGTTCAAAGTTCCTAACATTTCCAAGATAATAATAGCTTATCGGGTGATTTGTGATTTTTCCTGTATAAACGGCGTCAAAAACGCTGTAATAATGCCTGCCCTCTTTAACAATAATGTCGGTTTTAATTTCAAAGCCGTTTTCGCAAAGATATTCACGCAAAATTTCGGGATGAGTCATAGGATTAAAAATGTAATGCTTGCTTGAATCCTTCAGCCATTCACAGGAAGAAAGGATATTGGCGATCATCTCTCCGCCCATACCGCAGATTGCAATATCGCTGCACTCATTTTCAGAAATTCCTCTGAGTCCGTCTGAAAGAACGCATTTAATTTTATTTTCAAGTCCTTTTTCTTTCACAAGATCCCTGCACGAATTTAGCGGACCCTCATTGACATCCGATGCAACTGCGCTGACGATTATACCGCGCTCCAAAAGAAACACGGGAAGAAAGCCATGGTCGCATCCTATGTCGGCAAGGGAAGAATTTTTCCTAACCAGATGCGCCACAGCCGATAATCTTTCCGTTAACTTAATCATTATTGAGCGTTGATAGTTTCGTTGATTTTTTCAACAAGCTCATCGGCGTCTGTTCCGTGAACGGCGCAGGCCTCCTCAATTGTTTCGCCTCTTGACGCGGGGCAACCGAGGCAATGCATTCCCATTTCAAGGAAAAGCGGAGCCGTTTCGGGGCAAATATCAAGAACATCTCCGATAATTGTTTCTTTTGTAATTTCTGCCATTTTTGCTATCTCCTTTTCATTTAGAATTCTTTGCGGATTTATTATAATATATAATAAAAACCTTTGCAAGTCGTTAAATATTATGTTAATATAGTTTTTGCATCGGAGATGATATTATGAATGAAAAATCAAACAGAAATTTAACATTTGACGCATATACATACGGAATAGAGCCCGGCGGACTACGTTCAAAGGGCGATATTAACACGGTAATTTGTTATGCTGTTGCCAAATCAAAGGTAAAATTAACACAAAAAATCATTAGCGACGCTATGGCTGAGGGCGGAATTGCAAATTATTTTGAGGTTGCGGACGCTTTTTCAAGACTTTTCAGAGATAAAATTATAACCGAAGATGAAAACGGCTGTCTTTCGGCATCTTTACAATGCGAAAAGCTCATTGAAATGGTTGAAAAGGATTTGCCGCTTTCTATCAGAGAAAAAAGCATTAAAATTGCCATGCGCCTTGCGGAAAAGGAAATGTATAGCAAAGAAAACAAGGTTGACATAGAAGAGTGCGATTACGGCTTTAATGTAACAATGCATATAACCGATAAGGATATTGATTTTATGGTGCTTAGACTGAACGTGCCAACAATGGAACAAGCCGTGCTTATAAAGGAAAAATTTATTGAAAACCCTGTAAAAATATATAACAATCTTATTCATTCGCTGTTCTATGACTGAATATAATTTTAAATAATAATTTTTTACGAAAAAAACCGTTTGCGTTTCAATTAGCAAACGGTTTTTTTGATTAGAACAGCATTACCGCAAATATTAAATTTGCTTATGCGTTAAGTAAATCTCTTATGCTGTTTTTTGTTGATTCATCTATTTCATCGTCTGCCAAGACGGCGTTCGCCACTTGTATAAAACTTCGTGTCTTTATTTCCGAATAAAAATATTC
>CANRMJ010000088.1 GCA_947631705.1 uncultured Clostridia bacterium | reverse complement strand
TACAACCACTCGCAGAATTTACAAAAACGACCTTAATCTCGGGCGCCTTGAAGAAATCAACAGCGAATCGCGTTTTATTTGCTCCGAAAAGAATACCGAGCAAAAAATTAATTACAATTATCCTGTAATTTTCACGGTGTTTTGCGTGATGCTTGCAACCGGCTCGTTTTGTCTGTATTTCGGAGGCAATCCGGCGGAGGCGTTTTTTTCGGGAATAGCGGGTCTTATTATAACTTATATCCCATATAACCGCAGTTCATTTAACATTTTTTCAAGAACTCTTATTGAATCCACAATTTCCGGCATAATATCGTTTATTCCCGTTTTACTCGGATTCAATGCACGCCCGGATAAAATTATGATAGGCACTATAATGCTGCTTATACCGGGAATGAGCATAGGCTCCGCAATAAAAGATATGATGAGCGGTGATTTGATAGCAGGTATTCTTCAACTCACCGAAGCCATTATAATAGCCCTTGCGATAGCGCTTGGCTTTGCAGTTGCCCTGTTAATTTTCGGAAGTGATCATATTGCTTGAAATTTTAACCTGCATAATCGGAACATTCGGCTTTTCGGTTCTTCTGAAAGTATCAAAACAAAAGCTGATATTTACTGTTCTCGGCGGCACAATATCTGCCGTGATATCAGTGTTGCTGCTGAATGCGGGCGAAGGAGTTTTTAAGGCAACATTTTTTGCAATGACGGCAATTTGCATTTACAGCGAAGTGCTTGCGCGTGTGATAAAAACACCGGCAAACGTTATTCTGCTCCCCTCTACTATTCCTCTTCTTCCCGGCGGCAGCTTATACTACACGCTGAGCTACCTTATTCATTATAACGCAAAACTGTTTGCCCGCTATGCAAAAGAAACCGCCCTCACCGGACTCGGAATTGCCCTCGGAGCAATTTTTGTTTCTATTATTGTAACATTCATAAAAGATATTCAAAACCATTTTAAATCGCTTTTACTAAAAAATAAATAACTTTTAAACATTTTAACGCAGAAATCGTTTTTACTCTTGATATATTAGGTTTTTAATTATATAATAATTATAATATTTTGTTTATCGGCACGCGTAATTAAAACAACGCAAGCGGAAAGGCGGCGGATTCTATGAAGGTCAGATTACCGAAACACAGGGAATTTCTGATTAAATTTGAAGACAAATACGAAAAAGCGGACGAGGCATGGGCGGCGCTTAACCAAATAGTTAAGGATTATTCGGTAGACGGAAAATCCATTTACAGCGAAACATTTATTGAAGATAATGAAGATAAAGTTAAAGCGCTTCAGGAAAAATATGAATTTACATATGAAATAATTGAAAAATAAGGCGGTAACGATGGAAAAGAAAAAAGCTTATCTTGTTTCCACCGCGCATTTAGACACGGTATGGCGCTGGAACTTGGCAAAAACAATCACGGAATACATACCAGACACGATTTCAAAAAATATTGAACTGATTGAAAAATACCCCCATTACCGTTTTAATTTTGAGGGCGCGTTTCGTTATGAACTCATCGAGGAATATTATCCCGCTCACTTCGAAATTATCAAAGATTTAATCAAGGCGGGAAAATGGTGCGTTTCAGGCTCATGCTATGAAAACGGCGATGTAAACATCCCTTCTCCCGAATCTATGCTCAGAAATGTGCTTCTTGGAAACAGATATTTTATGGAAAAATTCGGCAAAAAAAGCACGGATATTTTTCTGCCCGATTGCTTTGGTTTCAGCTATTCTTTGCCTGCAATTATGAAACACTCCGGGCTCAACGGCTTTACCACTCAAAAGCTAAGCTGGGGTTCGGCGCACGGTATGCCTTTTGATATAGGTATATGGAAAGGAGTGGGCGGAGCAAGCGTGTTTGCAACGCTTGACGCAAGATCTTACCGCAGCGAATTCAGCGGCGATATCCGAGCCGACTTGGGTATAATAGACAAGGTTTCCGCAAACGCTTTTAAATTCGGATTGCCGCAGACGCTTCATCTTTACGGAACGGGAGATATTGGCGGAGCCCCCGCCGAGGAAACTGTTGCCGCCGTTGAGGAAAGCGTTGAAAAAAACAACACAAGCGATTTTGAAATTATTTCTGCCGCTTCTGATGAAATGTACCGCGATTTTGAAAAGCTGTCGCAGGAAATCAAGGAATCTTTTCCCGTGTGGGACGGTGAGCTGCTTATGACATCACACGGTGCCGGCTCATACACTTCGCGTGCGGAAAGTAAAAGGCTCAATGCGCAAAACGAAAATCTTGCGGATATAGCAGAAAAAGCCTGTGTGCTTGCAGATACAATAGGGGTTTACAAATACCCTAAAGATATTTTAAACAGTGCGTGGAAACGCATTATACGCCATCACTTTCACGATGATATAACGGGAACATCTCTTATGGATGTCTATAATGAAAGCAATGCCGATTATTTCGTTTCTCTCAGCCAATTTAAAAATGAATATTTGGGCGCCGTGGGTCAGATTGCCAATGAACTTGACACAAAGTGGGTTTCGGAATGTGCCGTTATTGTAAACAATCCATCGGCACAGTGCAGAAAAGACGCTGCTTCCGCTCATGTTAAACTCCGTCACAACGCCACTTTTATTAAAGTTGTGGATAAAGACGGAAACGAGGTTCCGAGCCAGATAATCAAAAAAAGCGGCAAGGAATTCGACCTTTTATTTCTTGCGGACGTTAAACCTCTCGGCTACCGCGTGTATGATGTTAAAGCCGCAAACACACGCTGCCCAATAAAAACGGACTTAAAGGTTTCCGAGCACATTCTTGAAAACAGCAAATATCAGGTTGTTTTCAATAAAAACGGCGACATAGCCTCAATAGTTGACAAGGAGCAGAAAATTCAGCTGCTTGACGCACCGATTAAAATGGCTTTACTCAACGACACGGGCGCTCTTTCGTATCCGAGCTGGGAAATCAGGAAAAAGGATATAGACAGAGAACCGCGCGGCTATGCCAACTCCCCCGAATTTGAAATTGTTGAAGATGGCGCGGCGAGAGCAGCAATAAAAATAACCCGTAAAGCTGATCATTCAGAAATCACGCAAATAGTTTCTCTCACAAGCGGCGGCAGTTTTATCAAAGTTGAAAATTTTGTAGACTGGAAATCACGCCGCACTATGTTGAAAGCGGTTTTCCCGTTTTCCTGCTATAATAAGTACGCAACGTACGATTTGGGACTCGGTGTAAAACGGAGAAGTTCAAACAGTGAATTTCTCTATGAAGTTCCGGCACAAAAATGGGCGGATATCACAGCGGGAACGGGAAAATACGGCGTTTCCGTATTTTCCGATTGCAAATACGGCTGGGATAAGCCGCGTTCAAACACACTTCGCCTCACCTGCCTTCACACCCCCTCAGGCGCTTTTACAAAAGAAACACGCCAGGATTTGCAGGACATCGGAAGAAATATTTTTTCATTCGGTATCTTCAGTCACAAGGGCGGATATGAAAACGGCACTCAGGCACAAAGCGAAATTTTTCAAAAACCTCTAATCGCTTTTCAGACGAGCGCAAGAAGAGAGGGTTCGCTTTCAGACAGCTTTTCTTTTGCCGATATCAACAGCACCAACGTTTTGATAAGAGCGATAAAAGAGGCTGAAGACGGAAACTGCATTATTATAAGAGTAAATGAGGCAGCGGGTATAAAACAGAAAGGAGTTAAAATCAGACTGTTTTCTGAAATTCTTTCTGCCGAGGAAACGCTCGCAACAGAAGAATACATTTCAGACGCCGATTTTTCAGGCAATGTTCTTTCTTTTGACATTGAACCCCATCAAGTAAAAACATTTAAAATAAAACTTCAAAGAAGTGATAAAAAAGGCAGAGAAAGCTTTAAAAAGCTCGAACTTGATTTTAACACTAAAGGATTCACTTCAAACGAAAATATGCGCAACGTTATTCTTCAAGGCGGCGGCTGCTCACTTCCCGCAGAGCAATGCCCTCAATCATTAACGGCAGGAGGAATTACATTCAGAATGCCTAACCCGTCGGCAGACGCGGATGTTATGGTTGCAAGAGAGCAGAATATTGAGATACCCAAAGGCTCAACAAAAATATATCTGCTTGCAGCGTCAACTCTCGGCGACCGTGAAGCGGTATTCAGCGTTGACGGCAAGGAGAAAAAACTCACGATTTATTCCTTTAAAGAGCCTATAGGCAGATGGGATATGGCAGCTCTTCAGCAAACAGCCTTGATTAAAGACGCAAAAGTGGGAATAGAATTCACTCATACCCATCACCCCGAGGGGGACATAGCAGACGGCAAAGCATATTTTTATATTTATGAAATAGACGTCAGAAACGGAAAAACACTAACCCTTCCGGAGGACAACAGAATAGTAATCCTTGCGATAACAGCGGTTAAAAAATTCTCAAATACCGTTGCGGCAACAAAACTTATTGACGAAACACCCGATCAGGACTACCGCTTTGATAAAATTCCTCCGATAGATAAAATAATTGACAAAACAGACTTTATTACGATAAGAGCCGGAAAAATACAGGATCAAAAAAAAGGCGGAAAAGGAAAAGGATTAAAGCGTGATAATATAATAACAAATATAGTTCGTTCTTACACAAAATCAGAGTGGTAAATGAATAATTATGAAAAACCTCTATGCAGATTATGCATAGAGGTTTTTCATAATTTGTAAAGAGCTATTGCTTTACAATAAAAATTTGTTAAAATCTTTGCGGAAAACTATGTTCAAAATGTGGAAAACTCATTATAAGTTTAAAATTTTCCTGCGGAAATCGCTGTTAAAAACGTTAATAATGTAAAGTAAAGTTACTTTCTTTAACAAATTTTCCGCAATATTAGAAAAAATCAATTCATATTGATAAACAAATATCAAATGCTCCGAATCGTTGTTAAAGGTCGAATCATTACCTGTGAAATTAATAATGCGGCGGGAATTACCCGCCGCATTTCTTGTAAAATTATTTCTTGAAAAAGCTAACAATTTCGCTGAACGTATCATCATCATTTGGCGAAAAACTGCTTGGAGTAGACGCTTCAACTGTGGGAGCAACGTCAATATTGGCAGTTGGTGATTTGATCGGTGCGCCGGGTCCGTTTTCGCCGAAACGTGTGGCAATAACGGTGATAATCATTTCATCCTCAAGGTTTTCATCGAAATTAGCACCCCAAATGATTTCACAATCGGGATGAACAGCGTTTGTAACGATTGAAGATGCCGCGTCGATTTCCTCAAGACCGATATCCGTTGACGCGGTAATGTTGAGAAGAACACCGCGTGCGCCGTCTATTGATGTGTTGAGGAGCGGGCTTGAAATTGCCTGTTTAGCGGCGATTTCAGCTTTATCCTTGCCCTTTGCGCGTCCAACACCCATATGCGCATAGCCTGCGTCTTTCATTATCTCGGTAACATCAGCAAAGTCCGAATTAACAAGACCTGTGGCATTTACAAGATCCGAAATAGACTGAACACCTTGACGAAGAACGTCGTTCGCTATTTCAAAAGCGTTGAGAAGAGTGATTCTTTCGTCCGTAACGTATTTAAGGTTTTCATTTGGGATAACCATGATTGAATCAACATACTGAGCAAGCTCCTTAATACCTTCCTGAGCTTGATCCATACGTCGTTTACCCTCAAACGCGAAAGGTGTTGTAACAACGCCTACCGTAAGTATTCCTAAATCTTTGGCAATTTTGGCAACAACGGGAGCTGCGCCTGTTCCTGTGCCGCCGCCCATTCCGGCGGTTATAAATACCATTTCCGCTCCGGTAAGCACATCTGTAATTGCCTCGCGGCTTTCCTCCGCCGCTTTTGTGCCGATTTCAGGCTTTGCGCCTGCTCCGCGCCCTTTGGTTGCCTTTTCACCTATAAGAATTTTATTAGGTGCAACCGATTTTGCAAGAGCGGGTTTATCGCTGTTTATTGCAACAAATTCAACATCCTGAATATTGCAATGTACCATGCGGTTTACTGCGTTTCCGCCGCCTCCGCCTACGCCAACAACTTTAATAGCTACAACTTTTGTTTCATCCGTATCGATTTCATAACGTGCCATTTAAAATTCTCCTTATGTATATAGATCATACGATACCCGGAAAGGTGTCCTACGTTTTCTATTGTAACAATATTGTAACTCTTTTGCAATACTTTTTTTGATTTTATATAAATATTTTTTCCAAACTTTTCAATCTTTTATTAAAATTACTTTGTGCATATTGCATAAAATAGGTAATTCTATAAAATTTTGTAAAGTTTTGTTCTTTACAAAACAATCTGCTTTATTCAGGTGTAAAGTATGATTCCTTGCCATAAGATAAATCAAGTTTTCCTTTCAAGCTTGTGTTGCTTTCGTCAAGCTTTTCGCAGGCTGCAAGACCTCTGTATAGTTTATTTTCAAGATTGCTGCAATCTCCGAGCTCAAAAGTAATTCTTTCATCGTAAATTACGTAATTATTGTTTTTATCAATGCTGCCGAGTGAGGTTGCCTCTTCCATCCCAACCGCATTTATCGCCTTAGACAGCGCCTCTATGCAATCCGCTGTTTCCTCTTTTTCAAATTGTATCTTTGATCCCGCATTTGATGAAATGACTGTTGTATCGATAATCGCAACCGTGCTCTGCGGATTGTCGGCTGAGGTTTCAAGCACCTTCAGCGTGTCATCAAGCAAAATGTAAGATTCATCGTCCTGTTTTATAGAAAATTTCGGAACGGCGTATGTAATCTCAATTTCGAGAGTACCGGGCAGTTTCCTCTTGATTTTAACATCATATATATAAGGAAGAGATTCTTTAA
>CANRMJ010000087.1 GCA_947631705.1 uncultured Clostridia bacterium | reverse complement strand
CAAGAAAGACATAGAAAAGCATCTAAAGGGATATAAGGGAAAGGTTTATACAATAGACGCGAAAAAGATTTCCGTTGCCTGCCTCGGAAAATATTTTCCCAACACGCCGATGCTTGCCGGAATAGTTAAGATTTCGGGAGTTATGGAATGGAATGAATTTTTAAAGGAAATGGAATCTTCATTCAAGCATAAATTTTCTTCAAGACCCGAGGTTATAGACGGCAATATGAACGCTCTTAAAATGGCATACAACGAGGTTAAATGAGGGGGATTAATTATGAAATCAGATACAAATAAACTCGGTCTTAACTGCAAATGGCAAGATCTGACCGAGGGTATGCAGATATACGGCCCGATGACGTCTGAAGATTTCAATACGGGCGAATGGACTTCCGTGAAGCCCGAACTAAATGAGGATTTGTGTATACACTGCCTTATGTGCGTTCCCGTTTGCCCGGACAGCGTTATTCCCGTTACAGACGGTAAGCGCGGCGCGTTTGATTACAATCATTGTAAGGGCTGCGGAATATGTGTTAAGGCGTGTCACACGGGCGCAATCACGATGAAAGGAGTTAAATAATATGGCAAGAAGAGATCGTTTGAGCGGTAATGAGGCTGTTGCCGAGGCACTGCGTCAGATTAATCCCGATGTTATGGCGGCGTTTCCTATTACTCCTTCAACTGAAATTCCGCAGTATTTTTCAAAGTTTGTTGCAAACGGGCAGGTTGATTCCGAATTTATTCCCGTTGAATCGGAGCACTCGGCAATGTCTGCCGTTATCGGAGCGGAGGCAGCCGGCGCGAGGTCTGTAACCGCAACCTCATCGGCAGGTATGGCGCTTATGTGGGAAGAGCTTTATCTTGCCGCGTCAAACAGACTGCCTTGTGTGTTGACTCTTGTAAACAGAGCCCTTTCGGGTCCCATAAACATAAACTGCGACCACAGTGATTCAATGGGTGCCAGAGATTCGGGTTGGATTCAAATTTATGCCGAAAACAATCAAGAAGCATACGATAATCTTGTTATGGCATACAGGATAGCCGAGCATAAAGATGTTAAACTTCCCGTTATGATATGTCAGGACGGATTTATTACTTCTCACGCTGTTGAAAATATTGTTTTGCTTGAGGATAAAGAAGTTAAGGATTTTGTTGGCGAATATGAACCCGAAAATTATCTTCTCAATCCACAATGCCCTATGGCTGTCGGACCTTACAGCGTTACAAACTACTATTTTGAGGCTAAAAGAGCGCAGGCTGAGGCAATGAAAAACGCAAAACAGGTTGCTCTTGACGTTGCAAAGGAATTTGCGAAAATCAGCGGCAGAGAATACGGCTTTTTTGAAGAATATAAAATGGATGACGCGGAAGAGGCGGTTGTTATTATCGGTTCGGCTGCGGGCACCGCAAAAGATGCTGTTGACGAGCTCAGAGCAAAGGGTAGAAAAGTCGGTCTTATTAAAATTCGCGTTTTCCGTCCCTTCCCCGCCGAAGAGATTGCCGAGGCGCTTAAAAATGTTAAGGCTGTGGCCATAATGGACAGAACGGAGAGCTTTAACAATTGTTGCGGACCGCTCGGCGCAGAAGTGAGAGCCGCTCTTTATAATGCAAAGGCGGACTGCGATACCGTCAATTACGTTTACGGACTCGGCGGACGCGATATCCGAGTGGAAGACTTTATTGGTATTTATGATGAGCTCCTAAGAATAGCAACAGGCGGAGATATCGGCGAATTTTATCGCTATATCGGCGTTAGAGAATAAGGGGAGGTGCTTTTATGTATAATTTTAAAGAATTTGTGGGCAGAGAAGAGCGCCTTGCCGGCGGACACAGAATGTGTGCCGGCTGCGGCGGAACAATTGCGGTTAGAAATGTTTTAAAGGCGGTTCGCCCCGGAGATAAAGCCGTTGTGGGAAACGCAACAGGCTGCCTTGAAGTTTCCTCATTTATGTATCCGTTTACTTCATACAAGGATAGTTATATACACAATGCGTTTGAAAATGCGGGAGCAACATTGAGCGGCGTTGAAAGCGCGTATAATGTACTTAAACGTAAGGGCAAGCTGGATGATACGTTTAAATTTATCACTTTCGGCGGAGACGGCGGCACATACGACATAGGATTTCAGTCGCTTTCCGGCGCAATGGAGCGCGGGCACGATATGGTTTATGTTTGCTATGATAACGGCGCTTATATGAACACAGGTATCCAGCGCTCGTCTGCAACTCCTCAGTTTGCCGACACAACCACCACGCCGGTTGGAACCGTTTCAAACGGTAAACCGCAGTACAGAAAAGACTTGTCCGCAATAATAGCGGAGCACAAGGTTCCCTATGTAGGGCAGACAACGTTTGTTCAAAACTTCCGCGATTTACATATTAAAGCTGAAAAGGCGATTTACACGAAAGGACCCGCGTTTCTTAATATTATGGCGCCCTGTCCGCGTGGCTGGAGATACAACACTTGGGATATTATGGAAATCTGCAAGCTCGCTGTTGAAACGCGTTACTGGCCTCTTTTTGAGGTTGTTGACGGAGTTTGGATTCTTAACTATGAACCTAAAAAATATGTTCCGATTGAGGAGTGGCTTTCCAAACAGGGCAGATTTAAGCATATGTTTAAGCCCGGAAATGAATGGATGATTGAGGAATTCCAAAAAGAGGTTGATCGGCGCTGGGATGAACTCACAAAACGCTGCGATCGTGTTATGGGCGCATAAAACAGAAAAAAATTAACAGACCGAATTTTTTCGGTCTGTTTTTATGTATTCTAAAATTATTTACATTTGAAATTTTCTTATATACGCGTCCATACAGTCGGATATTATATTTTCCGCCGATTCTCTGTTTAGAAATTCCGTTACATATGTTGATTTATCGTTTTCAAGTGTTTTATAAACCTCAAAAAAGTGCTTGATTTCGTCAAAATAATGTCTTGGCAGTTCGTCTATATTTTTATAAAAATTATAATTCGGGTCGCTTACGGGAACCGCTATGATTTTTTCGTCTTTAGTGCCGCTGTCCTCCATAATAAGCACTCCTATCGGCGAACATTCAACGATTGTCATCGGTTGAATCTGCTCGCTGCACAGCACGAGCACGTCGAGGGGATCATTGTCACTCGCATAGGTTCTTGGGATAAAGCCGTAATTTGCCGGATAGTGCGTTGAAGTAAAGAGAACTCTGTCAAGTTTAAGCATACCCGTTTCCTTGTCAAGCTCATATTTGTTTTTTCCGCCCTTTGAAATTTCTATAACGGCGTAAAATCTGTCTTTTCTAATTCTTTTTGGTGAAATACTGTGCCATATATTCATATGTTTCTCCTTTTCCGTATAAGTATTTTAACTTGTAATATGTTGACTTAGATGAACAATTATAATAAAATATTATATATCAGCATAAGCAGAAAATAAAGAGCTTTTTGCATATTAGGAAAGGATTTGCGTTTATTATGCCGTTTATCAATACTTACACAAATGTAGAAATCAGTAAGGAGAAGGAACTTTCTTTAAAATCAAAACTCGGCAAAGCTATTGAACTGCTCGGAAAGAGCGAGAGCTGGCTGATGATTGGCTTTGAGGATAAATGTTCAATGTATTTTAAAGGTGAGAGCGCACCCATTGCGTTTGTTGATATTTCCGTTTTCGGAAAGTCAACAGATGAGCAATGCGAAAAAATGACGCGCGAGGTTTGCTCAATCTTTGGCGATGAGCTTTCTATCCCCGCAGACAAAATTTACGTTAAATACAGCGGCTCCTCTCAGTGGGGCTGGAACAATATGAATTTTTAGGTGTGAAATGACTTTACAGCAAATTATAGACGACAGTAACAGAATTGTATTTTTCGGCGGTGCGGGCGTATCAACCGAAAGCGGAATACCCGATTTCAGATCTGTTGACGGCCTTTATAATCAAAAATACGATTATCCGCCCGAGGAGATTTTATCTCATACATTTTTCCGTGAGCATACCGAATATTTTTATAATTTTTACAGAAATAAGATGTTGTTTCTCAGCGCGGCTCCAAATCCCGCCCACCGCAAGCTTGCACAGCTTGAATCGGAAGGCAGGCTGACCGCTGTTGTAACGCAGAATATAGACGGACTTCACCAAAAGGCAGGCAGCAAAACCGTTTATGAGCTGCACGGTTCGGTTCACAGAAATTACTGCACGAAGTGCGGCGCTTTTTACTCTGCCGAATTTATTTTGAATTCTTCAGGAATACCAAAATGTGAAAAGTGCGGCGGAATAATCAAGCCTGATGTAGTTCTGTATGAGGAGGGGCTTGACTCGGAAACCGTTAACGGAGCGGTTAATGCAATTTCAAACGCTGACTGCCTTATTGTTGCGGGAACGAGCCTTGCCGTTTATCCTGCCGCCGGATTTATAAGATATTTCAGCGGAAATCATTTTGTTCTTATCAACCGTGATCCCACATCCGCCGATAAGTTGGCGGAGCTTGTTATTCACGAAAACGTGGGCACTGTTCTTGATAAAATTAATGTTGTTAAGCATTAATAAACAGATTTTTTGATTATGAGGTAATTTAATGCCGATTTCGGTTATGATTAAGCCGTCTTCTTCGGCTTGCAATCTGAAATGCAAATATTGCTTTTATTCAGATTTATCGTTGCACAGAAACAATTATTCAAAGGGCTTTATGACGCGTGAAACCGCGGAAAATGTTATAAAATCCGCCGTTCAATACACAAAGGGCTCAAAAATCGTTTTTGTTTTTCAGGGCGGAGAGCCAATGCTTTCAGGCATTGATTTTTTCAGGGATTTTGTTTTACTTGTTAAAAAGCACAATACATACGGTTCTCCCGTGCTGTATTGCCTGCAAACTAACGCAACAATGATTGATGACGAATGGTGCGTTTTCTTTAAGCAAAATGATTTTCTTGTAGGCGTTTCGCTTGACGGCACGAAAGAGCAGAATTCATTCAGGCTCTACCCCAACGGAGAAAGCTCGTTTAACGACGTTCTGAACGGAATTAAACTTCTTGATAAATATAATGTTAAATTTAATATTCTTTCCGTTGTAACCAAAAATCTTGCCAATTCAGTTCGGGATAATTACCGCTTTTTAAAGAGCCTCGGTATTCGTGATATTCAGTACATAAACTGCCTTAAAGGCGCAGGCAGCGGCGCAGAAAACGATTATTGTATGAGCCCCGAAGATTATTCTGTTTTTCTTGAAAAGGCGTTTAAACTCTATTATAATGATAATATGCGCGGCAACAGAGTTTCCGTTCGCTCGTTTAACAATTATTTATCTCTGCTTAAAACGGGCAGGGCAGAGCAGTGCGGAATGAACGGCTTTTGTTCGGAACAGTTTGTTGTTGAGGGCGACGGCAGCGTCTATCCGTGTGATTTTTACTGCACCGATGAATGGGAGCTTGGCAATATCAACATAAATTCGTTTTCCGAAATGAGAAACAGCAAAAAGGCAAAGATTTTTATTGAAGAAAGCTTTAAAATAGATGATAAATGCAGGAAATGCGATTATTTTGCCTTATGCCGCGGCGGCGGCTGTAAACGGGGCAGAGCCGATACTGATTTTTGCGGCGTATACAAAAAATTCTTTTCGTCAACTATCGGCATGATGAGAGAAATGATTGGAATGATGTGATTATGAAAAAATTATTATGCGTGATTTCGGCGGCGCTTGTTATTGTTTCTGCTTTTTCCGCCTGTTCCTCTGATAAAGGCGGCGATGAAAGCAATAAAATATCGTATAGCTATGATTCCCATTTAACGGTGAATGACAGCGCAAAACGCGCATATGAATCGCTTTGCGACGCCGTTGTTGCGGGAGAAAATACGGTTTATTTCAACAATGCGCTTATTCAAGATGTGAACCAGCTGTTTTATACGAGTTTTCCTCTTAATTCGCTTGTAGAAAAAATTGAACCGTCGGATGATAATTCAAGCTTTGTAATAACGTATAAAAATGATGCCGAGCAACACAAAAAGCTCGTTAAGGACTTTGTAAAAAAGACCGAAAGCATTATGAAGGAATGCGGTTACGGAAAGGTGAGCAACAACGAATACATTCTTAATGTTTATTCCTATATTGCCAAAAATATTGAAGTAGATTATTCTTATACTACCGCTTATGACGCAATTGTTTCAAATCTCGGCACATCGGCAAGCTATTCCGCCGCCTTTGAATATCTGCTCCGTCAGGCAGGCATTGATTCATCGCATATTTATGCGCCGTCTGTTGATGAGGTTTTATTTTTCAGCGTTGTTGAAATAGACGGTGAGGAGTATCTTTTTGCTCCGTATAATGAGCACAAGGAAACCGAGGGCAATGGACTTTCTTATTTCGGTATGGTATATAACGACGCTTTGACAATGAGTATTATTGATTCGCTCAGACACACGAACGGCGATATTTTTGCGCGATTTGATAATTCAAACAGATTTGCTGATTTTCGCGGAACAGACAGATATACATATGAAGACGGTGTGATTACCGCGGGTAAAAGCAGCGGCGAACAGCACAAGGTTGAATTTTAACCTTACAGATATTCATTATAGTAAAAAACGCTCGGTGTTTTTTTGACGGGCGTTTATTTTTTGTAAAATAATAATATATTTTAGTTGCTATTATAGCGATTTTATGTTAAATTAATATAAAAGAGGGCACATTTTGCCCCGACTTAAAGAACGGAGTAATAATATGGCAGCAAACTCAATTAAAGAAAAAGTGGGTTCAATAATCAATAATGTCAGGTATTATTGGAACGAACCGCCCAAGGGCAGATTTATGTCCTTTAAGGAAAT
>CANRMJ010000086.1 GCA_947631705.1 uncultured Clostridia bacterium | reverse complement strand
AGATTTTTTGGCGCGGCAAGCGATTTTGAAATACTGCCTGCGTCAAGTGTTCTTACATTTTGAATATTCGACCACGGAGTAAGGAATATTTTAATTCCCTCTACAAGAGCATACGCTCTGATTCTTACTTGATAATCCTTGTTTGACTCAAGACCCGATACCGTGCCTTTGTTTGTGTTCAAGGTTGTTACAACGCTCCATGTCTTACCGCCGTCCTTTGAAAGCTGAACCCAATAATTTGTTGCGCCGTTTACCTTGTCAAAGCTGACATCAAAGCTTGATGTTTTAATGTTTGATGTTTTAAAATTAGTAATTGAAAGTTGGGGTTTATCATCTAATGCAACAAATTTTTTTCCGTTGTTATTTGCATACCTTTCGGCAGTTGAACCTTTGTAACCGTAAATTGTTGCTGTGTATGGTATTGTATATTCGCTATATTCAACGTTGTTATTAATGCCATATATATTACAATTTTTATTCATAATATATATGCTTGTTAAACTGTCGCAACCAACAAATGCCAAATACTCTATTGATGTTACGCTCTCGGGTATTGTTACATTTGTTAAATGGTCGCAATATGCAAATGCCTCTTCACCTATTGATGTTACGCTCTCAGGTATTGTTACATTGTTTAAACTAAAACAATTCTCAAACGCATTATTATCTATTGATTTTACACCATTGGGTATTGTATATGAGCTTCTTTCATTGCCTATAGGATACTGCATAAGTTCTGTTTTGTTTTTATCAAATAGTACTCCGTCCTGCGACAAATAACTTTGATTATCTTTTTCTACTTCTATATTTGTTAAACTCCTACAAGAAGAAAATGCGCCCTCACCTATTGATGTTACGCTCTTAGGTATTGTTACATTTGTTAAACTGTTGCAATAATGAAATGCGCTCTCACCTATTGATGTTACACTTTTAGGTATGGTTACATTTGTTAAATGTCCGCACCCGCTAAACGCACCATAACTTATTGTTTCTACGCCATCGGATATTGTTACATTTGTTAAATGGTCGCAATTTGCAAATGCCTCTTCACCTATTGATGTTACGCTTTTAGGTATGGTTACATTTGTTAAACTGTTGCAATACTGAAATGCATAATTATCTATTGATTTTACACCATTGGGTATTGTATATGAGCTTCTTTCATTGCCTATAGGATACTGCATAAGTTCTGTTTTGTTTTTATCAAATAGTACTCCGTCCTGCGACAAATAACTTTGATTATCTTTTTCTACTTCTATATTTGTTAAACTCTCACAATAAGAAAATGCGCCCTCACCTATTGATGTTACGCTCTTAGGTATTGTTACATTTGTTAAACCGCAATTGAAAAATGCAGAACTATTTATACTTGTTACAGTATGTCCACCGAGCGTTGACGGAATAGTAAGATTCGTTTCCGAACCTGTATAATTGGTGATTTCCGCCGTGCCGTCGCCAAGAACGGTGTATTCAAAATCACCGCTTGTTGCGGCAAATGCCGTAAGTTCCGTAACTGGTATAGCAGATATTGTCATTAATAATGCTAAAATTACGGATAAGATTTTATTGTTTGTTTTTAATTTTTTATTCATATTAATTCCTCCTTGTTATACATTGTATCATATACACTATAAAATTGCAAGATATTTTTAATTGTTATTTGCACTATTATTTTTCGTTATCAATAAGTGCGCAAATTTAAAGTATGTATTATACAAATACATTTTGATAGAATATATACGGGGTGATGATAATGTTCAGAGTAAGCAAACCTGAGTATTCAAACAAAACATTTCGTATGCCAAACGATTTAATCTTAGAGCTGGAGGAATTAGCACAGGATAAAGGCGTTTCATTGAACCAGCTTGTTATTCAATGCTGCAAATATGCGCTTGATAATCTTGACAGAGAAGATTAAATGTTTGGGGGAATTTTATGAAACCGCTGAAAGAAAAAATAAGCATCACGATTGATGAGGATGTGCTAAAAGAGCTTAAAATTCTTGCCGAGGAGGACGACAGGTCACTGTCTCAGTACATCAACATAATTTTAAAAAAGCATATTAAAAACAACAAATCAATTTAAGCGCGGATTTCCGTGCTTTTTCTTTACGATTTTTTCATTAACGAAAAAATCGTAAAGAAAAATTATTCATCGGCTTGCTTATTGACGAATTGTATTTAATAATGTTATTATAAATATAAAATAATTGTAAACTCTCATTATAAATTTCTGATTTTTACGGAGTGGTGAAAAATGGAATATAAAATAAACAAAAAAATTCATTCCGACTTTTCCGTTTTTGAACAAAACAAGCTGCCCGAACGCAGTTATTTTATCCCTTTTTCAAATACCGAAGTTTTGAAAAACAGCAGTTACAAAGACGAAAGATATGTTTCTGACAGAGTGATGTGTTTAAGCGGCAAATGGGATTTTGCATATTTTGAAAAGCTGAGCCTTGTGCCTGACACGGTGAACACCGATATTTTGCCCTTCAATACTGTTGAAATTCCCTGCACGTGGCAGAGAACGGGCTACGACCAAATCGCTTATATAAATATGCGTTATCCGTTTCCGAAAAAGCCGCCTTATATTCCGGAAGACGTGGCTGTTGGAATTTACAGAAAAAAAGTTTATTTTGAAAATAAAAACGACCGCCGCATACTAACCTTTCTCGGAGCGGCAGGGGCTCTGTGCATTTATGTAAACGGTCAATACACGGGTTACAGCGAAGGCTCTCACAACGTTGCGGAATTCGACATAACACCTTTTGCTCTTGACGGTGAAAACGAAATTTTTGCGGTTATTTACAAGTGGAGCAACGGGACTTATCTTGAGTGTCAGGATATGTTCAGAGAAAACGGCATTTTCAGAGATGTTTATATCACCGTTCAAAATACGAGCTATATAAACGATTTTCTGTTTCGTTCCGCCAAAAAAAACAGCGGCACATATGATCTGCACATTTCGGTTGACGGCAAATTTGAAGACGGTGACCGTATAGAAATCACGTTTGCGAACAACGGCAAACCGTTATTTGAAACGGAACTTCTGCCTCAAAAAACAACAACGCTTTCTGAACTTTCGGTTAAAGAATGGAGCGCCGAAACCCCCGAAGTGTATGAAACTGAAATCGTGTTATATAACGGCGAAACCCAAATTGAGGCAATCCGCACATACATAGGATTTAAAAATATTGAAATAAACGGCGAGGTTTTTCTCTTTAACGGCAAACCGATTAAAATTAAGGGCATAAATCACCACGACACTCATATGACAAAGGGTTATGCCATGGATATTTCCGATCTTGAAAAAGATATCCGCCTTATGAAAGAGTATAACTGCAACGCCGTCAGAACTTCTCATTATCCGCCGGATCCGGTATTTCTGATTATGTGCGATATCTATGGTCTTTACGTTTTTGACGAGGCGGACATTGAAACGCACGGCTTTTACGCTGTTCCCGGTCCGTATCATCCTAACAAGCTGAGCAACAACCCCAAGTGGGCGCAGCATTATCTTGACAGAGTTAAAAGAATGTACGGCAGAGATAAAAACCACCCGTCTATAACCATGTGGAGTCTCGGAAACGAATCGGGCGGATACAAGTGCCAGGACGTGTGCTATGATTATCTCAAAAAAGTAAATCCTGAAATTCCCGTTCATTACGAGGGCGTAAACCGCAGCAAACGTTGGGCTTACGACGTTATCTCTAAAATGTATCCATTCCCGAATCTGATTCGAAAAATATACAACGGAAAAGCGGGAAAGAAATACAAGGGAAAGCCGCTTTTCCTTTGCGAATACGCTCACGCCATGGGCAACGGCCCCGGCGGTTTAGAGGAATTTATGCAATATTTTTATTCCAACGAGCAGTTTATGGGCGGATGCATATGGGAATGGGCGGATCACACGGTTTACGATGAAAACGCAAAATACAAATACACCTACGGCGGCGACCATAACGAGCCTATGCACGACGGTAATTTCTGCGTTGACGGACTGTTTTATCCAAACCGCGAGCCGTCAAGCGGAGCTCTTGAGATGAAAGCGGTTTACCGCCCGCTGCGCGCAAGGCATATCGGCGGCAGCGCGTTTGAAATAAGAAACACACAAAACTTTCTTTCTTCTTCCGATATTGATATTTCTTATGAAATTCTTATTGACGGAAATAAGGCTCAAAGCGGCTCGATAAACGCAGATATTCCGGCAGGTGAAACAAACATTATCAATATTGAATCCCCCGCGTTCACCGAAAAGAACAGCGATGTTTTTGTTGATTTTATTTACAGACATAAAAACGGCAGTGAAATTGCAAGAGAGCAAATCATAATTAATGAAAACAGTCTTACTCCCGACGAGATTTCAAACAGCGCCAAAATTTCAGACGGCGAGGAAATAGAAATAGCGTTTGCCGACGGGCGCGCCGTTTTCAACAAAAGCGCAGGATTTATAAGCTGTGTAATCAACGACAGAGAATACATAAATCAAAACCCGCTTGACGGAATCAAGGGCGTTGTGCCGCATATTTACCGCGCTCCGCTTGATAACGATAAATATCTTGACATCATCTGGAAAATGTTGGATTTAAATAAAATCATTCCGAAACTATCATCCTGCAAGGTGGTAAAGCAGGGCGAAAAAGAGCTTGTGCGCACTTCTTACAGCTTTAAGGCACGAGGCGTTTTTCCCATTGCAAAAGCCGTTATAGATTACCGCTTTACAGAAGACGGCTCTGTTTATGCAAAAGCAAAGCTCAAAAAAATTTCTCCTCTGTTTTGCAGTATTCCGCGTTTCGGAATCCATATTGAACTTGATAATGAGTTTGAGAAGATAAAATATTACGGCGCCGGACCCGAAGAAAACTATTCCGATTTCAAAGAGCACTCCCCTATCGGTGTTTATGAAACAACGGTTTCAACTGCATCTCACAAATATATCAAGCCCCAAGACTCCGGAAACAGAGGCGAAACACGTTATGTTTCGTTTAAAACGGACAGCGGAGAAAAGATTGAATTCGGCGCGCTTGGCAATCCGTTTAATTTCAGCGCCTCTCATTTCACGCTGAATCAAGAGGTTTCCGCAAAGCATATTGAGGATTTGGCGGACAGAAACACCTCTTTTATTTCGATAGACGGCTTTGTGCGCGGAACAGGATCGGGAAGCTGCGGCTATCCGTTTTTGCCGAAAGAGCATACTGTAAAATCAAAGTATTCAGTTCCGCTTGAGTTTGCCTTTAAAATCAAATTCACAAACGAATAAAAGCATTAACCCCGCTTGATTCAAAATTATCAGGCGGGGTTTGCCTGTATGGTATTTTTATTCCTATTCCGAAGGCAGAGACTGTAAATTAAAAGGGTCGGCAGCCCTTAGAGTTGCCGACCGAACAATCGTTGACTGCATATATCTGTAGTGATATAATTTATTTAGCAACACAGAAAAACGCCAACCGCATTAAAGGAGCGATTGCAATGAACAGACCGAATGTAATTATTATAATGACAGACGATCAGGGTTACGGCGATTTAAGCTGTATGGGCGCCTCAGATTTTAAAACACCTAATATAGACGCTCTGGCAAGAGACGGTATTCGGTTCTCTTCTATGTATTCCGCGTCTCCCGTCTGCTCACCGTCAAGAGCCGCCCTGCTTACAGGCAGATATCCCGCAAACGCGGGAGTTCGCGCAATTCTTGCAGGTCACCGCAGAGCCTCGGGCTTAACTCCCGAGGTGCCCACCATAGCCACAGCCCTTAAAAATTCAGGCTACAAAACAGGAATTTGCGGCAAATGGCACCTCGGTCTGAAAAATGAATGCCGCCCAAACAGCAACGGCTTTGATGAATTTTCGGGATTTTTAGCCGGCTGCATAGATTATTATTCACATATTTTTTACTGGGGAATGGCAGACGGAAACACAAATCCAACCCACGATCTTTGGGAAAACGAAACCGAGGTTTATGCCAACGGCGAATATATGACCGAGCGCATCACAAGAAAAAGTATCGAGTTTATTCAAAATCATCATAATGAGCCCTTTTTGCTTTATGTCGCTTACAACGCGCCGCATTATCCGATGCACGCTCCCGAGAAATATATAAAAAGATTTCCGTATCTTTCCAAGGACAGGCAGATCATGGCGGCGATGATAAGCGCTGTTGACGATGGCGTTGGTGAAATAAGGGACGAGCTTGAAAGGCAGAACATTCTTGACAACACGGTTATCTATTTTCAAAGCGACAACGGCCCCTCGCGCGAATCAAGAAACTGGCTTGACGGCACCGAGGATTACTATTACGGCGGAACCACGGGTAAATTCAGCGGTCACAAATTCAGCCTTTTTGAGGGCGGAAAAAGAATACCCGCCATTTTAAGCTGGCGCGGTAGAATTGCTCAGAGAGTTGTTGACACGCCGCATATTTCAACCGATATATTTCCCACGATTATGGAGCTTTGCGGCGAAAGCTGCAATAATTATGAGCTTGACGGAATCAGCCTGCTGCCTATGATAAACGGAGAAAACGGTTCGCAGCATGAATATCTTTTCTGGGAAATGGAAAACCAGACCGCAGCGCGTAAAGGAAAATACAAGCTTGTGCTTAACGGTCAGCTTGTTGAGGGTGAAGAAAAAAGAGCGGATGTGTTTTTAGCGGATTTGGAAAAGGACCCCGGCGAAAAACATAACCTTGCAGACGAAATGCCGGAGCTGTGCGCCGAAATGACCGGCGCGGCATTAAAATGGAGAGAAAAAATAGAAAAAACGTGGAAAGAAAAGTTTGAAAAGAATTACAGCTTGACATAAAAAACAGCATTTAATTTCTATGCTGAAAAGGTGTGAACGTAAATTTATCACATTCACACCTTTTTATTTGAGACTTTTTCAAATATTGTGTAAACCTCCTGAAAGGTGTAGAATAGAAATAACTTTCAGGAGGAAATTTTTATGC
>CANRMJ010000085.1 GCA_947631705.1 uncultured Clostridia bacterium | reverse complement strand
AAAATGAATGACGGAATTGATGCATGGCCTAAGTTCGATGGAGCAAAAGATGAAGTGTCTGAAATCTGGAAAAAGATAAAATTATAAATTTCAGTTTATTTAGTAATCATTTTCGCATCGGCAAATATGTTAATGGGAAAATTTTATACACACCTTTAGATAAATATTCACCACAGCCACAGTTCTAACGCTCCGTTAACGCAAAAGGGCAGGGGAGTTAATTTTTTTGTTTGTATCAAAATAACCAACAACATAGATATAATCTTGCAGAGTTTGATACAAAGACGAGGAAAACCCAAAAGTGCGCCTTTACGGTGTGATTTTTTTGCTTGCGGTGTAAAATGTGTGCGGAGCTAATATCGGTAGATTTTTTCATGATTTTGTGGTAAAATTTATTTGAAAGATGGATATGTCCGCCCGGCAAATCGGAATTTATGGAGGATTTGAATAATGAATAATGTTAAGCGGAAACAGCAAGGGCTGCCGTATCGCTATGACGACCCCGCATTACTCGGCGACCAGCATATCTATCAAGACAAAATGATAGAGTATAACCGCACGCTGCCTACCGAGACGGAACTTCGGCAAAAACTCTTGCAAGAGGTATTTGCGGAAGTAGGAACGGGCTGCACAGTGGAAACGCCTCTTAATGCGAACTGGGGCTGTAAACACGTCCATTTGGGAAAAGGTATCTATATCAATTCAAATGTCACATTTGTAGATGATGAGCATATCTATATAGGTGATTATTCTATGATTTCCCCAAACGTTGTCTTTACCACTTCGGGACACCCTGTTTTGCCGATTTTGCGTGAACACCACTATGTTTACAACCTCCCCATCCACATCGGGAGAAACGTTTGGATCGGCTCTGGTTGCCAAATCATGCCAGGAATTACGATAGGCGATAATTCTGTTATCGGAGCAGGGAGTGTTGTAACCCACGATATTCCTGCGAATGTAGTTGCCTTTGGCGTTCCTTGCCAAGTAGTTCGTGAGATTGGTGAGAAGGACAGGGAGTTTTATTATAAAGGAAGAAAACTTGATGTTTGGGAATGACCCACCAACTTCCCGTTTATCGAAAAGAATAAACAAAAATCTCCTCACCTCCGAAATGGAAGTGAGGAGTTGCCCGTTTGTGTAAAAATCAGCAGGAACATAGAGCCATTCGTATATTGCGGAGGGTTTTTGTTGCATTTTTTGATTTGTTCTGTTAATATCTATAATGAATGTGTAATAAAAATTTATAATATAACATGCTTGCCCGAGAGGGCGGCGGGAGAGTAAAAAATGTTTGTTGATATTGCTAAAATTACTGTAAAAGCGGGCGACGGAGGCGCGGGAGCGGTTGCGTTTCACCGTGAGAAGTATATTGCGTCGGGAGGCCCCGACGGCGGAGACGGAGGACGCGGCGGAGACGTTGTTTTTGTTGTGGACGATAATCTCGCAACACTTGCCGATTTTCGCTACAAACGCAAGTATGCCGCGAAAAACGGTCTGCCGGGTGAGGGCGGCAGAAAACACGGAAAAAACGGAGAAAGCCTTGAAATCCGAGTGCCGCGCGGCACAATTATAAAAGAGGCGGACAGCGGCGCCGTTATGGCAGATATGAGCAAAACAGAGCGATTTGTTGCCGCAAAGGGCGGAAACGGCGGTTGGGGAAACTGCCATTTTGCAACGCCTACCCGTCAGGCTCCGCGGTTCGCGAAGCCAGGTGTTCCCGGCGAGGAATGGGATATAAGCCTTGAACTGAAATTACTCGCCGATGTTGGACTTCTCGGTTACCCGTCGGTAGGAAAATCAAGCCTGATCTCGGTTGTGTCTCAGGCAAAGCCCAAAATTGCCGATTATCACTTCACAACCTTAACGCCTAATCTCGGAGTTGTGTATATGGGCGATGATAATTCATTCGTTATTGCGGATATTCCCGGTCTTATTGAGGGCGCGGGCGAAGGCGTTGGGCTCGGCCACGAATTTTTAAAGCATATTGAGCGCTGCCGCCTGCTTGTTCATATAGTTGATGTGAGCGGCTTTGAAGGCAGAAATCCCAAAGATGATTTTATTAAAATCAACGAGGAGCTGGTTAAGTTTAACCCGGAGCTTGCCGAAAGACCGCAGATAGTGGCGGGGAATAAAATTGATATGGCGGAGCCAAAGCAGATCGAGGATTTCAAAAACTGGGTAGAGAACAGGGGATACGAATATTATTCTATCTGCGCGCCTATAAAAGAGGGCACGGCAGAGCTTATGAACGCGGTTTGGAAAAAGCTGCAAACGCTGCCGCCGATAAAGGAATATGAAGCGGAGGAAATCCCGCCTGAGAATTTTATTAAAGATGACGGCGGCTTTAAAATCACAGAGCCGGAGAAAGGATATTTTGTTGTGGAGGCAAAGTGGTTTCCGCGCGTTCTCCGCGGACTGGACACCGATGATTACGAAAGCCTGCAATATATGCAGCGCGTTCTTGAAAAAAGCGGCGTGTTTAACGCGCTGCGCAGCAAAGGAATACAGGAGGGCGACACAGTTTCGATTTACGATATTGAGTTTGAATATGTGCCGTAAAATCTGCAATGAGATTTATAAATAAGGATGTTGAACCGAATTCGCTCAGCCCGCTCAATCTTGCCTTTTTAGGTGATTGCGTTTATGAGCTCCTTGTGCGCGAAACGCTTGTATGCGAGGCAAACAGACCTATAAACGATTTGCACAGGGAGAGCGTTAAATACGTTTCGGCAAGCGCTCAAACGCAGGCGTTTGAAAAAATCAAGAATATTCTTACTACGGAGGAGCTTGCGCAGTTCAAGAGAGCAAGAAACGCAAAAACGGGTCATTCCCCAAAAAGCGCAACAGTTGCCGAATATCACACCGCAACGGGTTTGGAATCACTTTTCGGTTGGCTCTATCTAAACAACGAAACCGAAAGAATAAGAGAGCTTTTTAAAATAATTTGCGAATAAAAAATTAAACGGCGGGATATTTTCCCGCCGTTATCATCTTTTAGTAACGAAGTTTATGTGTTTATTCAACGCCCACCATTTTCATTTTTGAAAACCTTTCACCGAAAGAGTTTGCCCATGCCTCGCAATAAAGCTTATAGTAGGAAACATTGTGCTTTTTTCTGTATCCGTTAAAGAAATTACACCATATTGCAGACGGAATCGCAATAACTATATAATAAAGAGGACCGAGCAGCAGGCATTGCCAGGTGTGGCCGTATTCGTGTATGCGAGTATTATAAGTCCATCGTTTATTTGAATGATTTTCTTTTATCAGAATGAAAAGACCGAGGCTGAGACCGCCGCTTTTCCACGGAACATAAACTATGTAGGAATATCCGAAATGCTGCCAGCGCCTTTTTCTTACCGTTACAAGAAAAAGAAATATCAGTCCGCCAACAAGATTAACGGGCAGTCCCCAAGTCCATTGAACGAGATAAAAAAGAAATTTTTTCAGCGAGGTCATAAAGCCTTTTTCAGGCGGTGTGGGCTCTTTTTTTGTTATATCTATCTTTTCCATATTTCATTCTCCTTTAATTGCAGTTGGTTTTATGCTTGAGCGGTTTCTTCCGTTAAAATCAAATATTCTCCGTTTTCGTTTATCTCAAGCGGGTGCTTTTCTTCGGAATCGTTTCCTGTGCCGAGCCACGTTTTTTCATATTTTTGACCCGAAACAGCTTCGCAGCGTTTGATTTGCTCATCTGTTAGGGCAACAGAGCCGTATTTGCGTTTAACCGCTATTGCCGCTCTGAGCATTTCATGATCCGCTTTGGTCATCTGGAATTTCTTTAAAAGTATAAGAGATATAAGCGTTGCCGCAATAGGAATAATTGCAACGCATATGCGAACTCCCCAAATCGCGCTTGTGCTTTGGGCGAAAAGGCTGCCTGTTGCGCTCTCGTATTCGGCAACCCTGTCTCCCGTTACAAGCCCGAATTCTTCAAGAGTAAAGCCTACCATCGCCGCCATAACGCCGCTCACGCTCTTTTGAATAAGCGTTTTAAATGTGGAAATAACGCCCTCTCTGCGCCGCCCTGTTATAAGCTCGTCAACGTCTGTGATATCGGGGAAAATGTTATTGGAAACAAAACCGAGCCCCGACATTCCGAAAGGATACAAAATCATACTCAGCATCATAAGCATAACCCATATAACAGACATGGAGCCGCCTTTATCGGGCTGCATAAATATACCGATTGCAAGACCCGCAACCATTAACGGAGTTACAATATTGCCGCATTTCTTTTTGCCGTATTTAATGGTTAGTCCGTAATTCAGCGGAAAGGCTGCCGCTTCAGCCACACCCGCAACCGCGTTGAAAACGGCGTATTTATTGTATTGATTCGCAAGATATTTAATGTAATAAACCTTTGAATTTGCGTAAAAGCCCGTTGCAAACTGATATGCAACGCTCATAAAAAAGTATTGACGAAACGATTTGTTTTTGAACACCAAAACGTATTCACGGATTATGTATCTTATATCAAGCTTTTCGGGCTTTAAGCCGAGTGAGCTCGGCTCTCGCGTTGTTTTAAACGTAAGAAAAACCGATATTGAATAAAACGCCGCAAGCGAAATGCCTATCACGATAAACGGAGTTCGCGACGCGGAGGTGAGTGTGCCGTTTGAGTGGAAAAGAGCAAGTATCAAAACAGCGAGACCGAACGACGGCACCATGCCCGCCGAGTTGAAAAGATAGCCCACCGAGTTATACTGTGTGCGCAAATCGTATTCGGGAGCAAGCTCCGGCAGCATAGCCGTGTGAGGAACGCTGATTATTGTGTATGCCGTTTTGTAGAGCATATAAATAAGAACGTAATAAAGCATTGCTCCTTTGGGATTTTCCTCTCCGTTTATACCGAAGCTGTTCCACAAAAGAGAATAGGAAATCAGCAGGAACGGGATTCCCCAAAGCAGATAACGCCTGTGCTTTCCGTATTTTGAGCGCGTGCGGTCGGTTATAATACCCATAACGGGGTCTGTAACGGCGTCCCAAACGGTTGCAATCATCACAACAATTCCCGCCTGTTTAAGCGAGATATTAACAACATCGGTGAGGAATATAGTGAAATACATACTGATGATATATCCCGCACCGCCGAGAAACATATTCGTATAGCTGTAATTAATCATAGGCACTATGGTTGATTTAAAATCGCCCTTAACGCCAAGAATTTTTTTGATTTTTTCTCCCGTAATCGAACACCTCCGGCTTAACTGTTTTAAAATCCGCGTGTTTTTCCTTTTTCAGTTTATCACGGCGCAATTTTTTTGTCAATCTGTGCGTTTGCGTAAAAAAACCTTATTTCGCAAAAAACGAAATAAGGTTTTAATCAAACTCAATAAACCTTGTCGGTATCAATCCTGTGCTCGTATATGATGTTTCCTATATCGTAGAAGTCGCCGTTCGTGTCAATCGCAACCGTGGTTGCCCAGCCCGCCTCGGAAGATGAGGCGTCTACGCTTTCAAGCCTTACGATGTTTTTAAGCTCCGGCATTTTTCCACGTGAGGATAAATTATCAGTCTGCATAAGATCCCTAAGCCCGATATATTCAACCGTTCCGTTTTCCATCAGAAACAGTATTACGGAGCCGTTGATATCCTGCCCTATTGTGCCAAGCTCAATTTCGTCAACCCCGCATGAAAAGCCTTTTATAATTTCGGGCTTGCCTATTTCTCTTTTCATACCCTTAACGTAGCTGTCGTCCGAGTCAAGCGCCTGTTTCTCATCGCCCTCATACACCTGAACAACCACGTCTTTGTTCTCATTAAAAACAAGCTGAAGAGTTACATTTTCAATGTTCAGAGTTCTTATTATCTCGTATTTTACGCCGTCTTGGGCGTTTATTCCCCTATTGGGATTAAAATGGCAAAAATTGCTCATAGTTGTAGTTTCCGTTTCTGTTTCGCTCCGCACAGATGAGCTTTCACCCGTTTCATCGGGAATATCGGGGTTTTTGACGTTATCCCATACTATGTATCCCGCAAGAGCAAGCGCGATAATAACAAATATAATCGTAACAACCTTTAAACCCGTGTTGTTTGTTTCCTTCATATCTCCATACCTCCCGATTGCATTTTACGGAGAATACAAATTCCTGTATAATTTAATATATCATAGATTTGATATTATTAAAAGAGTTTTTTCAAATTATTATTTCGTATAACATTTAAAAAGATGTTCCCCGTCTTTATAGGCGGGAAACATCTTTTTCTCTCAGCGGGAGACAAAATAAGTTTAACCTCGCAAATTAGCAGGATAAAAAATTCAAAATAATTGACAAAAAAATAACATATATGATATATTTTAATTGTATAAGTTGCTTAACAAAAGAAAGGATGTATGAAAATGAAAGAAAAGAAAGTTACAAAAATAAGTTTATCAACATTTCTTCTGCTACTATCAATAATTGCAATAGTAATAATGGGAATGTTTATTTATAAAATTAACAATGATAAGGCAACAGAAATTCAAAAATCCATAGACCTCCAAGCACAAGTAAATGGTTTAAATGGAACTATAAATGAATTACAAGATAAAATAAATAAAGTATCAGAAAGTGTTAGTATAGATGATACCCAAAAAAATACTTCATCTGATAATTCTTTATATATTATTAGAGAAATCAATATAAGTGATGAGCAAAGTCTATATAATTTTAGTACGAAAAAATGGGTGGAAGAAATCTCAGGCACTGAATCTATGTATTTTATAGCAATAGATAATGAAAAAAATTTATATATAGTTGATAGATTTGAGAATATATTAAAAAAATTAGACGCCAAGTTAGAAAAACTTAATATAGATGATACTAATGTAGATAATTATGTTACATATGCAAATGTATCAAAAAAGGATAATGCTTTAATAATTTCAACAGGAGATGATTATATAACATATATAGTTGATTTAGAGAATTTTTCTGTTAAATTGGATGAAATTAATGACTATTAAAATAAAAGTGTCAAATGTCAATAATTTAACACTTTAATATTATATGCTTATTTATCAGGATGATTTTTTTGTAAAAGAAAAAAATCATCCATTTTACTGAATGATTTTTGTATCTTTCTGTTCTAAAAAGTTCGAACAGATACATCGTTGGAGCGGGTGTCGTAGTTATCTACAACTTTCTTCCAATAACGAAAAATTTATATAATCTTCCGTTGCTAGTAATA
>CANRMJ010000084.1 GCA_947631705.1 uncultured Clostridia bacterium | reverse complement strand
TTTTCAACGGTTATTCTGTATTCGTTAACGCTGTTGCGGATATTGATTATAACCGAAACATCGTTTTTATCTTTTTCGATACGGAATTTTATTTTTATATGCCGAATATTGTCAAAATTTCGTTTATTTTTTAATTCTGCATCACCTTAGCTTTAAGGTGATGTTTTTTTGTATCAAAATGATAGCGTTTTTGCATTTTACAACATTAATGCTTACTAATATGCTATTTTATAATTATCTAATGCAAAATTAAAGGAGCCTGATTTATATAAATTTAATGATGTCAATACTGTTTTTTTAATTAAAATGAATTTTTTTGCCGTTTTTTTGAATAATTTTGCAATCTCGGTTGAAAAAATATTGAAAAAACGATAATTTAAAATAAATCGGAAGTTAAATTAATATTATAAAAAGCAATAATTTAAGGAGTTGAATTTATATGAAAAAGCTGATAAGTCTAACATTGTCAATCCTGATGGCGTCATCGGTTATTGCACCGTGTCAGAGTGTAATAGCGGCGGAGACTCAAAGGCGTGATGTTAATCGTTTTTGCAATTTGGTAACTGCAATAAATGATGAATATGAGCCTGAATCAGACTCCCGTGATGCTCAGTACAACGAAGATAATCCCAATGCAACTGAGAACAGATTAATTGTTAAAACAAAGCAAGACATAAAAGAAACCGAATCAATTGATTCGGTTTCGGGTCTTGACTATACAATTCTCCAGTACGAGGATAAGCAGAGTATGGAAGAGGCATACGATGAGTTATCAGAAAAGGGCTATACTGTTGAGAAGGACAGAGTTTTGAGAGTCAAGGATAATGATATAAAAAATCTCAGAACGATGGCTGATGATACAGGAGATACGGAAGAAGTTTCAGAAATGTGGGCTTATGAATCCGTTATGTCCGATTATGCCAAAGCCGAAATTGAAAGATCTTCATCTTATAAAAATGAAGTAGTTGTAGGCGTTCTTGACAGCGGTGTTGATTACAACAATGAGTTATTTGACGGAAGGATTACCGATACAACATTCAATATGAGTGCTACGGGTGAAGCGAACGACTGTATGGACGATAACGGTCACGGCACCGCTGTTGCAGCGGTAATTGCTCTTTCCACACCTGACAATGTCAAAATGAAGCCATATAAAATAATAGATGAAGAAGGTTATGTTACTCTCTCAGAATTTACTGCGGCTATGGAAATCATTCTCGCAAGTAAGGATTTGCCTGATATTATGAATATCAGCTTAGGCGGTTATTTGTTTGAAGAAGAAATGTCTATTGAAACAGAGCTTGTATCAAGATTAGTTGACAAGGGTGTAACAGTATGCGTTGCGTCAGGTAATGATAATTTACCTACCCAATATAGCACGCCTGCTGATTGTGAGGAAGCAATAACCGTAGGAGCGTATGATTACACGAATCATATCTGCTCTTTCTCAAACTACGGTGAAGAGGTTGATATTGCCGCGCCGGGATATAATGTATATTCAATTGATTTATGGTCAGGTAAATACTACTCGGATTATTCAGGCACATCCTTTTCCTGTCCGTTTGTCAGTGCCGCCTGTGCGTATATTCTAATGCAAAATCCGAAATCAGACCCGAATGAAGTGCAGGAGCAATTAAAAAAATCGGCAATCTATATGGGAGATGACGAAAAAGATTACTATGGCAGCGGAATGCTCAATTTTCCTAATCTATTGAATGATAAGAAATACGATACTCCCGAACCGTCTTTAAAAAGCGGATTTTATCAAGGAGATCAAACGGCAGAATTTAATAATATTCCTGAGGGCACGCAGCTTGTCTATACCCTTGATAAGTCGATACCGAGCAGCACAAACGGAACTGTATATTCTGAGCGGATAACTATCGACAATGAAATGCAGATGAATTATGCGTTAATAAAAGGGGGTAAATATGTAAGCAACATCGAATCGCAGTATTATACGGTTCAGTATGTTGCGGATGAAAACGATTTTGAAATAATAGCTTCCACAGGGCGAATAACAGCATACAATGGTGACAAAAACAATATTGTAGTTCCTGAAACAATAAACGGAATAATTCCAACAGGTTTATTTCAAACATTTATGGAAAAAAATGTTACAAGAGTAGAGTTGCCTGATTCTATTGAGGCGCTTTATTCAGCCTTTGAAAATTGTGAAGAGATCAAATATGTTACAGCAAAAAATGTAACATTGGCAGGAGGCAATTGTTTTCTAAATTGCTACAGTCTGAGAAATGTAGTTATGCCTAATGCGAAGGAATTTTCCGGCAGTGCATTTCAAAAATGTTCCATGCTTCACGAAATAGACTTTGAAAATTCAGCGGAAATAATGAGAGGGCATGCCTTTGATAACGCCGGACTACTAAATGTGAATTTCACAAATCTGAATTTAAAAGAAGGTAACAGCGCTGCATATCTTTTTTACGGATGCCCTCTTATAAGCTGCAGTATTCCGAATGTCTCCAATTTTCCGGATAAGATGTTTGCAGATTGCTATTTTTTACAGGAGCTTAACGCGCCGAATCTTACAAGATGTTATACTTATGTATTACAAAACACATATTTTCTTACTAAGATGGATTTCTCGAATTTAGAAGAAATTTCAAAAAATGCATTTAACACAACATATTTTGACACTTTATATGCTCCAAAACTAACAAAAATCAATAGTTCTGTTAACGGAAACTCTCTGGGCATTGCTTACGAGTCTTATATACGGGTTGTTGACTTGCCCGCTTTGGAACACATATCGGCCTATTTCTTAGTATCAATGTTTGTTGAAGAAGTATATTTTGAAAATGCACAGGAAATGGCAAATAATTATAGCCTGTGCAATTTACCTAATCTAAAAGTTGTTTATATGCCTTCAATGAAAGAATTCCAATATCCGGACAGCGACAGCCATTATCATTATAGTGGTATAGGCCCTTGGGAGGTTATATGGATACCTAAAGCCGAAACACTTAATGCTAATCTTCCCGTAAGGATTAATTTGCCCAAAACAATGAAACTGCTTTACGCACCAAGTTCAACTTACTTAAATGTCAATGCTTATAATCCAAAAATCGTACTTTCTGAAAAGGCGGAAGAAATTTATATAGATCCTATAGAGGAATCATATCAGAATAATGAATTCCCTACATTTATTGTTCCTAAAGGTTCTTATGCATGGAATTACTGGCATTTTTCCAGTGAAGATCCCAAGACTTATATTGATTCCGACAGTATGGCAACCGCATTAGGCGGAGAAATCAGAACAGAAGATAACGGATTAAGGCTTGGTTTCACTTTAGATGAATCAACGCTCGGCTTTGATTTAAGCGAATATGAAAACCTTTATAGCAGAATCACTAAAGAGTACGGCTTTGTTTACACATATAACGAGGTCAGCGATAATACTGATACTGCAAGTTGGGAATTGAGGTCTGATACGGAAGGCTCAAAGCTCCGCAAGGCAGACCGCAGAGATGTAGACGGTGATATTTCTCACTACAACATCGTATTTACAAATATTCCGTCCGCGCATCAAGATGATTTGGTTTCTGCAAGGGCATATGTCTGCATAGACGGAATGTATTTCTATTCAGATGTAACAACACGGAGTTACAGTTCTGTGGCAAACGCAATACTAAACGACGATGAAATAAGTCAGGAAATTAAAGATGATGTTGCGGCGTCATTAAATAAAGCAGCATAAGGAGGTAAACTTAAATGAAAGAAAAATATGTAAAACCTTCAGCAGAGGTAGAAGAATTCAAAACAGTTGATGTTATCACCACAAGTGAACCCGATACTGATGTTGAATGGGGTACATAATCGTTTTTAATTCTCATATCGGCACAAACCGCCCCGAACCAAAAGGTTTGGGGCGGTTATTTATAATATTTTCGCATATTTTAAATAATTTTGCAGTTTTATTGCACAATTTTGCAAAAAAATTGAAAAACATTGAAATGTGTTTTAGAATAATAATTGTAAAAAACAAACATCTCTTTTCTCAAAAATTAAATTCCAAACATATTCTTTATATCTGTTATTTCAAATGTTTTCCGGGAACGAATTGCATATTGTTTCCGAAAAGGTATCTATTGAAAACGTAATGTGATTTATCATTCAACAAAAACAATGTAGGAAATTTTGACTGTATTCTATAAATATTTTAATGTATTTGATGTGGCTGAATATATTATGTAAAAATTTGGAGCGGTAAATATGAAAAATATTAAATTTTTATTTTTTACTATTATTATATTAGTCGTGATTTTTCCGATAAATGTATTTGCGGCTGAGCAAACAGGTCTTCAGACTTCGGAAATTAATAAAAATGATTTGGAAAAGTATAAAGAAAGATACAGCGTTTCATTAATAGATGAAAGACCTGAAAATCTTGCGATAAGATGCTTTGATGTAAGCAAAAGCGGACTTGTTGCTATCGGCAATGAAAAAGGCAGCGAAAGTATCATTCAAGTATATGATAACAATTTTAATTTCATTTATGGATTCACTTTTGAATATGAGGGTTCTTATAATATTGAATGGCGCGATGAATATATCAGCATCTATTATATAAGGAGCGATATTGCAGTAACATATAACGAAAAGGCTGAAATAATAAGCATAGAAGCAGTTGACAACACAGCAGATAACGATATATATTTGTCAACGGTTTTAAGAGATTCTGAGAGAGAGATAGGCGGTGTAAAATACAAAGTAAAAAACGATATGGGAATTTTAAATTTTTTCATAGGTCAGTCGAGTTATTCCCAATTAGTGAAAATTGATAATCTCGGAAATGAAATAATACTGTATGATTATAACAGTTTTCTTCTTATTAAAACTATTATTGTTTTTCTATTTATAATAATATTTGTTTCTTTTGTAATAATTCATCTTGTTTTTGATATTAAAAAGAACTTATCTAAACAAAAAAGAACAGACACGGGAGCGGATACTCAATAATTTACCACTGAAGTATCAAAAATTTACTAAAGTGTGTTATGGAAAAAATGACAAGGTATAATAATTGAACATTAAACTTTAAATAAAATTGTAATGAAAAAATTATCAATATCTTATTACAAACTACATTTAAACTCATTATTCCATCAAGCAATCGCCCTTTTGTTTCTAAAAGGTGATGCGTTCAGCTACGAAATGTGTGAGTATGCAGAAAGGCAGATTAAATTATGATAATAGACACAACAAATGGCGAAATTATTAATTCAAAAAAGTATATATTCATGTATTTCAATCGCAGAAAAAAGGAATTGCACCTTATACTTTTAAAAGAGGAAGATAAAAAATTTTCTATTATTTTCTTGAATGTTATAGGCTTTGAAATGACTTCATGCGATTTTTGGGGTTCTTCTCCACGTATTTTGGATTTTGAATATGCAGAGCCTAAGGATACTTCCCTGATTCCGAAATTGTTTGAAAAAAAGAAGATGATTATCCTTTTTGCCCATTAGAAGATCAAGAGAAATATATCGAAACGATAATTACTTTTATTTCGGGTGATAAATTGACAGTTGCCTGTAAAGTTATAGTTATATAATACCGAATCATGTTACCATTTTATTACGATGTTTCAAGTATGCGAGGTCTGCTATATCGTTATCGCCGAGTAAATCAATGGGGCATCGGTAAACTATTTCGATTTTTATATGAATGTGCCGGTCTAAATCCGATTCGTTACAAAAACCACAGACTGTATGATTTACCGGAAACGGCAACAGCCGAAATTGTGTTCAAGTGTTGCAAAAGAAATAATCTTATAATTATATTAAGGAGAAAAAGTTTTTATGTGGAACGAGGTCAATAATAATAATGATTTGGCGGTTTTTATTAATAAAATTTGCTCTTTTCACGATAGCTGTATAAAAGAAATGAAATATTTAAGCGGCGCATATGTAGATGATGAGTTATTGATGCATGCTATAAACGACCGCAGAATATTGAGGGTTATTATACAACGGCAGTCTGAAGATTTTTCCACAATTGAGATGGAATTTGAAGGACTGAAATTTTTAAAGTTATTTCCATTAGATGAGAACTATACTTGTGAAATATCGGATTCAACCATGATTTTAGAAAGTGATTGTATTTATTGGTGTGATAGCGGGAATCTATCCGTAACCGACTTTGAAAATTATAGAGGCACAATAATTTGTGCCTCTAAATTTCGATGGCGTTCAGTTGGCAAATGTTGATGTTCGGGAGTTGCCCTTGATTAAACGCCTGCTTTTTCTTAAAGCCTTGCCTCAAGTCTGTATATCGGCATACCGTTATCGGCGAAGCGTTTTTCATATTCCGTAACTATATTTCCCTCAAAAGAGCTATTGTGCAAATCAAGACTTACATTGCTGAGCTTAAAACCGTTTTGTGAAAAACTTTCAATTGAAAATTCAAAAAGACCCATATTATCCGTTTTTTGATTAATCACCGCGTCGGTCTGCATAAGCCTTTTATAAATTTTTAAAAATCTCTCATGAGTCAGGCGGTGCTTGGCGTATTTTTTCTTGGGATACGGACAGCTGAAATTCAAATTTATTTCGCCTACCGACGCGGACGGAATAAAGCGGGGCAGATATTCGGCGGCGCAACGCATAAATTTTACGTTTTTAAGTTTTTCGCTCTTTGCGCGCTCACACGCCGCAACTATCACATTGGCGGTTACATCAACGGCAAGAACATTTACATTCGGATTTTGCTTAGCGTATTCACACGCAAAAGCACCCTTGCCGCAACCGATTTCAAGCATTATCTTATTTGAATTTCCAAACAGTTTCTCGTAACTTATGAAAGCAGGCTCGTTTTCGGCGTTTTCATAATTGAGGTCGTTTCCCTTTTCACATATAATCAGATAATCGGAGCAATCGGAGAGCCTTTTTTCAAGATTCTTTTTTCTTCTCATTCTCATTCATATCACCAAAGGTATTATATAGTATGCGGGGCTATTTATCAACAGCTTCCCGTTGGACAAATTGTTGAAAAACCGCTTTGAATTATAGGTTATTTTCCACAAAAAGAGTAGCTTGTATCAAATTTCGATTGAATTTGTTTCCGCCTTGCCGTATAATGTAGACGAATAATATTATTCACCGTATCTTGCGGAGTGATCAACCGCCGAGGTACACTGGCGCATTTATTGAGTTTCCGGAGTGCGCCGCTAAAAAGGGCGTCAATAACAGGCGGCCTTTTTTTTGCAAAAAAGGCGCTGTAAAAAAACAGCCAAAGAAAAAACCGGGATTCACGAAAAAGTGAGTCCCGGTAGTTTTTTGCC
>CANRMJ010000083.1 GCA_947631705.1 uncultured Clostridia bacterium | reverse complement strand
ACAAACACAAAGTTTGTATACGACCTTGCGGAGCGAGTTGTTTCACAGCGTGAATACGAGGGAACGGGAACAAGGAGTACATTCCTGCGTTCATACACGGATTTCACCTATGCCGATAAAACAAATTATCTCACGGGAGTAAAGCATTTCTCGCCTTTAGGCACGCACAATAATGCATTTTATGTGAACATAACAACGGCGCAGTAATGAATGATTGAATAGAGGTCGGCTCTAATTTAGTTTGGGCTCAAACCGTAAAATCATTCGTAGTAAAATGGGACGGAGGGTATTAAGTTGAAAAAAATCACTAAAATTATGAATATGCTTGATTGGCATAATTCATATGAAGTTCAACGTAAGGGTATAGATTTAGCCAAAAATGTTGAAACCGTCAGTCCGTTTTTGCAACCGATGACACCTGAGTACAATAAAAATGTATGGGAAAATTGCGCGGTGGTCTTATCAGAAAAAACCGACGAAGAATTAAAGTTTTATCTGTCACCTTTATTAGAATGGCTGCAAGATATGAACTGGCCGGGAGCATTTTGCATTTTCAAAAGATTGCAGGAATTTTCAGATATTAATTTGGTTCGCAGTGCAATAAACGCTTGCATTGAAAAAGCCAAAAAATGTAATGACGAAACGTGGGAATGTAATTTAAATTATCTTATGCGGAAAATTGGCCGATAAGCGCAAATAATTTATTGCCAAATTTGGATTTTATGAAGAAATCTTACTTTCAATATGAATGTGTTGTATGGTGATTTATCTCAATGATTACAATTATCGTATGTTTATTCGGAAAGTAACCGCAGGCATTATGAAAGACAACGAGCTTCCCAAGTTAAAATAGGCAGTATGTTGTAATTGACGAAATGAACGTGCTAAAGGCGGTATATATTCGCTTAAGTCAAGAATATGAAACAGCATCTCAATTCGGACATGGTAAATAATTTGTGGACTTGAAAAAAGGCGATGAAGTTATCGTATTTATGTATGATGCATAGAAAGGAAATATAAAAGTGTCTAAAATTTCTAAGACTTTAGCAAATGCACTTTCCGCCGTACATAATGGCAGTTTTCTTTTTGGAAAACTCGCAATCTTTGGAAAATATCAATTCATTAAAATTATTAAGGAGATTTACAGTGAATATAGAGGAATTATTTGCTTTTCTTATGAAAGATTACGGCCTTTCTTACAGATATCAAAAATTTGATAACTGTTTTGGCGGCGGCTGGACTGCACAAACATATAGTTTTTATAATGACAGCGGTTGTTTTACAATCCATTTTCTGCTCCAAAAAAACGAACTGGATTTTTACCGGGCATCACGATTTAGTACCAAACGTGAAGAGTTGTGCGAAAAAATGGTTGATGTTTCTTCAATAGAGCCGGAAATTTGGAATAAACACACAAAAATTTGGGTTTTCAATCGTCCTTTTTTCTGGTGGAACAGCAATAAAATACTAAGTGTATTTGCAGAGTCTTTAAAAGTGCATTTAGCTAAGAATAAGGACTTTTTTGGCATCCGGGTTTAAAGTATAACCATATTTACAATTTGTTACGTTTTTTTAAAATAAGGTTATTTAAGATATTTTATTACTTACGGCTCGGAAAAATTCTTCATAAATACCACCAGTTTTTTGTGAAATAGATTATAAAAACATGGTTACAAGTACTTATTATTCTTCTTATGTTACTTTGCGGAGCGAGTTGTTTCACAGCATGAATACGAGGTAACGGGCACAAGGAGCACAACGCTTGTTTCATCAACGGATTTTACCTATGCCGATAAAAAAATCATATCACGGTAGTAAAGCATTTCTCGCCTTTAGGCACACAGGAGATAGGCTACAGATACGGTAATCTTGCGAACGGAGAGATGCCCGATAAGATATACAGTGTAAGATGGAACGGAAAAGAAAAAGTACCTACGCTGAATAACGAAACATCAGCATATTTACAAGATTTCGGGAAGTATAAGGGTCAATTAATAGGAAGAGATAGAGCAGGACATGCAAATTCAGCGTATAAATCATATGACCCTATTGGCAATAGGAAGGCAAGACTTGTTGGCGATCTTGATTTGAATGGAGATTTTATGTATGGGAAACATTCAAGTAATGCCGGGGTTGAATATAAGATAATAAAATGGAGGGATTTATAATGGCAAATAACAGCAGTGTTGATGAATTGATAAACTGCATTAACAAGCTGCATATTGACAGAACATTGTTTTTGGAAAATCAAAATAGGGCTATTAAATTTGATTTTGAAGAAATGGAAACAGTACCTGCTCAAGATTTAGCAATTAAAATATTACAAAGAATTTTTAATAAACAATCTTTTTGGATTTGTGAATACGGGGAAGACTCCAGAAGCAGATTCAAGAAAAAAGGATTTTTTTCAAAACCGATTCCAGATATAAAAATTGTTCCTTATATATCCCCAGTAGACAGAGATTTTGCGGCTTATACACATGATACTATTGTTTGTACTTATATATCTTGGGGAAAGTTTCTACCTTCCGTATATGTTTCTTATGCATTTAGAAAGTGGTTTATAAGCAATTCTATTTTTTTGATAGATGATAAACGCGAAATTGCGGTTTATATTTATGACCGTCGCGGAATGGATGTAGTATCTTCTAACAACGATTTCTTAAAAGTGTTGTATCTTGAATTTGAACAATATGTTATACAATATCATAAAGAAAATATTCGTAAATCAATAATGGGTGATATTGAAGAATAGAATTATGGTAAATAGTTATGAGTAATTTTAATATTGTTCAAATACGGTATGATACAGGGCACGGTTTCATGTGCCATCTTTCGATGAGATTGCGGGGAATCTGCAAAGTGTAACAGACGCGAATAATAACATATGACTCAAACAGTAAGCTCCTGTCAGTATCATCGGAAGGGGTAACAAACAGTTATATATATATATTCAAAGGACAGGCTCGACAGCATAAATGCAAACGGCGGCACGCACAATAATGCATTTTATGTGAACATAACAACGGCGCAGTAATGAATGATTGAATAGAGATCGGTTCTAATTTAGTTTGGGCTCAAACCGTAAAATCAGTCGTATTAAAATGGGACGGAGGGTATTAAGTTGAATAAAATCACTAAAATTATTAATATGCTTGATTGGCATAATTCATATGAAGTTCAACGTAAGGGTATAGATTTAGCCAAAAATGTTGAAACCGTCAGTCCGTTTTTGCAACCGATGACACCTGAGTACAATAAAAATGTATGGGAAAATTGCGCGGTGGTCTTATCAGAAAAAACCGACGAAGAATTAAAGTTTTATCTGTCACCTTTATTAGAATGGCTGCAAGATATGAACTGGCCGGGAGCATTTTGCATTTTCAAAAGATTGCAGGAATTTTCAGATATTAATTTGGTTCGCAGTGCAATAAACGCTTGCATTGAAAAAGCCAAAAAATGTAATGACGAAACGTGGGAATGTAATTTAAATTATCTTATGCGGAAAATTGGCCGATAAGCGCAAATAATTTATTGCCAAATTTGGATTTTATGAAAAAATCTTACTTTCAATATGAATGTATTGTATGGTGATTTATCTCAATGATTACAATTATCGTATGTTTATTCGGAAAGTAACCGCAGGTATTATGAAAGACTACGAACTTCCCAAGTTAAAATAGGCAGTATGTTGTAATTGACGAAATGAACGTGCTAAAGGCGGTATATATTCGATTATGCAATGGAAAGTCGAATACAATAGGTTTATTATCATCCATTAAATTCTTTTTCAAACGAACATTCAAGAGGTAAACGCAATGAAAAAATTTATATTTTTTCCCTTATGGAAAATTGAAAATCTTGAAAAATATCTTGAAACCATGGAACAAAACGGTTATAGATTAGATAAAATCAGCCATTCGTATTGGTTTTATTTTAATGAATCAACGCCAAAGGAAATGCACTATTTTCTATCGTATAAGTCGTTTAGAGGTCAGAGTATGGGATGGTGTGATTATGCTCTAGAAAAAAATTATAATGCCCATGAGATCAAATCAAATATGTGTTTTTATACAATGTATCGCACAAAAGAGCCTAAAGAGAATTTATCGCTGCTTTATGAGGGAAGATTGGATTATATAAAAGCAAAACTTTTGGGAAAAGCCTTAACCGTATTGTTTTTGGCAATATTATATTCCGCTGTTTCTGTTGCCGCAATTACCTTCTCAACCGGCAAAAACATATGGCTTATGGGTGTGTTTATAGGAATATTTGTTTGCATAGCCGTTTATTATTTCTACGGATATTTCATACAAAAAAACAAATGCAAAAATTATGAGCATAACAGAAACGAATAATAACATATACTCAAACAGTAACCTTTTGTCCGTATCATCGGGTGGGGTAACAAACGGCTATACATATTCAAAGGACAGGCTCGACAGCATAAATGCAAACGGAGGCACACAGTATAAATTTGAATATGACAAATTCGGCAGAACTGTAAGTGAGAAAATTTGCCCCGAAGAAATTGAAAATCAATCAATTCGCATTAACGCGGATATCAAAACTGTTATTAATAAAATAATTTTTATTTAGCTACTCTTGTTTATTGATAATTTGTATTGTAAAATATAATCAAAAGAAGGATTTTGTGGATATTCAGTATTTATTGTTTTTACAGGAAGTAAGAGAAACTCAGCGGGGTTTTTAATAATTTCTTTCTGCAAATCAGCGATTTGTCATACGGTATTTTTATATGGATGCTTGCAAGCGTAATGTACTGGGCAGTTGATAAGAAAAGCGGCAGCTTTCTTTTTTTTGAATATCGGCTTTTCAAGATTTTTTATGCAATTATTAAAGCTGACATTTTGCGTTTACAGACCGTGGATAAAATCCGATAAAATTGTACCTGTGGAAACGGCTTCGGGTTATTCTTTTCCAAGCGGTCACAGTGTGACTGCAACGGCAAATTACGGAACAATCATTGAACGCAACAGAAAGCATAAAACGCTGTGCGTTTTTATGATTATTATGATTTTGCTTACAATGTTTTCAAGAAATTACATAGGTGTTCATACTCCGCAGGACGTGCTGGTAGGGGCTCTGCTCGGAGCTGTCGTTGTAATATTAGGCTCAAAGGCTTGGGAATGGATTGATAAGAGCAAAAAAAGAGATTATATAATACCTTGTGTCGGCTTGGTTTTTACCGCTTTGTTCTTGGTATATATTTCTCTCAAAACATATCCTATGGATTATGTTGACGGGAAGCTACTTGTTGACCCGGGTAAAATGATGAAAGACGGCTTTAAAGATGCAGGCAGATTTCTCGGTGTTACAATAGGATGGTTTTTGGAAAGAAAGTTTGTAAAATTTACTCTTAATGTAACGGCAGTTCAAAAGGCAACAAGATGCTGCTTTGGCGTTTTGCTGATTATATTCTACGAAAATGCCTTTATGCCGATGATAACGGAAGCAATAAGTTCCTCGTGGATAAGCTTTGCTTTAACATTTTTTGAATTAATACTTCTTATGGTAATCTATCCGCTATGTTTCTCAAAAATCGAATCAATGAGAAGAATAAAAAAAGCCTAAGCATATAAACAAATAATAATGCAAAAAAGGTAATAAAATGCGGAACCGTGGCGAAAGATCCATTTGGATATGTGTTTAGTGCAATAGTATCTGTAAATGGGAAAGAAAAACTTTGGCGATTAGGTGTTAACATAACAAAAAATCGGTATGGCATAGGAGCATGGTTTTTGAACATTAAAAAAGAAAACTCTATAAAAAATGTAACCAAAAGTAAAATGGATTTTGTAATAGGCGACTCAAAATATTGTCGGCATAATGCTTATGATTATCATTTTTATATGGCTGACGATACATCTCTATTATATAATGGTATGTATGGCGACTATAGTGTGCTTTTGGGTGGTAATTGGAGATTTGAGTTGATTGTGGATAGTTTAACAGGACTATGTACTTATATACAGAGTTTCTTAGAAAAACTTGAAGTAACTTACACCACCTTGGAGTTGCCGAAATCTAAAGCTAAAGACTTATATTTTGTTAGAGAGAACCCATTGAATCCGGGCGGTGGATGCCACTATTTTCCTTTTGCAAACAAGGCTTTTTGGGATTCTCAAAGAAAAATTTTGTGTTATGGAAATCCTAATTCCACAGGTGAAGCAATTGAATTTATGCCAAAAATAATTGCGGTTATTGAGAAAAAACAACTGATGTGCGTCTACTTAATATTAGATGATATTAGTGGAAAAGCAGTGCTTTAAGAGCTATATATTCCGGCAAGTAACGCAGTTATAATGCCACTGCAATTGTGAAATTGCGGTAATATTAAAAATTACTATAATACAGAATCTGTTTACTTTGCGGAGGGGAAATGACGATGAAAAAAAATAAAATAATGTTATTATCTTTTACCTTGGTATTAATTATTACGGCGCTGATTTCCATAATCATTTTTACGGGAAATAAAAATGTGACGTACGATAATGATAAAAGCATCACCGGCTTAATAACAAAAAAATATTCTGATTCTGATATAGAAAAAATCAGGAAAGGTATTGAGCAGGACAACTGGAATTATACAAATCTCAAATCACATTATAAAATACAATGCTTAAGAAAAACATATCAAGGTTATTATGCTGTTTTTCTTCAAAATGACGGCAAACGAGTTTTTGTTTTTATGGATGAAGATATGAAACTTTACAATATGTTGGTGATTGACAGTATAAAAGAAAAGAAAGAATTTGACTTCTTAGAACCGGGAAAGACAACGGAAAGTGAGGTTTTAAAATTCGATAAAAACACGGTATTGTTGCCTGTTTCTTCAATCACTTCTACTGCGCATATTACCAAAGAGGGATTGTTGGTAATTACCTACGATAGGTTAGATTCAAATTCCGAAACATTGTTAAGCGACCCTGTGGTTAAGTCGTTCACGTTTTATGAAAACGATAACTTCCCCTTAAATGACGACGAGATGATAAACATAAATGTTCCTTATATTCTTGAAAAGGATAAGAAGTAATATTCCTGAAACCTTATAATGAGAAAGACATGAAAAGAAACATTGTTATATTATTATTTATATTAATTCTTTTTTCGGGATGTTCAAATGTGAAAAGTGAACAAGTGAGTATGATAAAAAATAAATACAAACCTTGTAAAAATTAATTAAACGTTTTCATATTACGGCAGTTATCAGGACAAAAAATGCACCCCTTCTCGAGACTTTTTCAAATATTGTGTAAACCTCCTGAAAGGTGTAGAATAGAAATAACTTTCAGGAGGAAATTTTTATGC
>CANRMJ010000082.1 GCA_947631705.1 uncultured Clostridia bacterium | reverse complement strand
GCCTGATGAATTTAATACTGAAACGGAAGAAGGCGACACGGTCAGGGTTCCTTCTGTATGGCAGTTTACGGGATATGAAAAGCCGTATTATGTGAACACGCGCTACCAATTTGCGCCGAATCCTCCTTCCTTTCCTGAGGATTGCCCTGTTGGAGTATATATCAAGAAGTTTATTATGGACAACACAGAGGGCAATTTCTGCCTTTCATTTCTAGGTGTTGCGGGAAGCCTTGACGTGTTTGTAAACGGAGCGTACGTCGGATACAGCGAGGGCAGTCATAATACTGCCGAATTCGATATAACAAAGCTTTTGATAAACGGAGAAAACGAAATAATCGCGGTTGTTCATAAATGGTGTAACGGAACTTATCTTGAATGCCAGGATATGTTCAGAAACAACGGTATTTTCCGCGATGTTCTGATTATAAAAACAGGCGAAAATTCAATCTTTGATTTTGAGGCGAAAACAACTTATAACAGCGACGGTTCATATATGCTTGACGTTATTCCTCAGTTTAAGATTAAGGACGAAGTTACTTTTACTGTTGAAATAGACGACGGCGATGAAGCGGTCGCATCTCAGTCTATAAATATATGTCCGGGGAAAACAGACAAGATTACTTTTGATATTTTAGATATTGAAGAATGGAGCGCGGAGATACCAAAACTTTATAATCTGTATCTGACGTTGTCAAAAGACGGTGAAACGCTTGAAATAATAAGAAAAAGAATAGGTTTCAAGCATATTGAGATAAGGAAAAATATTTTCTATTTTAATAATAAAAGGATAAAACTGCTCGGAGTAAACCATCACGACACAGACCCGAAAAACGGCTATGTTATGTCTGTTTCCGATATGGAGAGAGATGTTAAAACAATAAAAGAGTACAATGCAAACTGCGTAAGAACCTCGCACTATCCGCCTGATCCTATTTTTCTTGATTTGTGTGATGAATACGGCGTTTATGTTGTTGACGAGGCGGATATAGAGGCTCACGGCGTAAATGAAATAAAAGCTCCGAATCTTATAAGCAACAATATTAAGTGGAAAGAGCATTATTGGGACAGAGTTAACCGTATGTTCCAGAGGGATAAAAACCATCCGAGCATAACGATGTGGTCTCTCGGAAACGAGGCAGGCGGATACAGATGCCAAGATTATTGCTATAAGAATCTTAAAGAACTTTCTCCGATTCCGATTCATTATGAAGGCGCCTGCCGCACCATTCGATGGTCATACGATGTTCATTCGGAAATGTATACCTCTCCCGCAATTTGCAAAAGAATTGCGGACGGCAGGGGATTACCGTCAAAATATTACAAAAGACCGTTTTATCTTTGCGAATATGCCCATGCGATGGGTGTTGGCAGCGGCGACCTTGAAAAATACGTTCAAATTTTCTATTCGGCAGACAATATGATGGGCGGATGTATATGGGAATTTGCGGATCACGCCGTTTATCATGAAAACGGAGAATATGAATACACATACGGAGGAGATCACGGAGAGAAAAAGCATGACGGTAATTTCTGTGTAGACGGACTTTTCTTTCCAAACAGAGAACCTCATACGGGCGCAATTCAGATGAAAAACTGTTACCGTCCGATAAGAGCAAAACTTAAAGAAAAGAACGTTTTTGAGTTTACAAATCACTATTATTTTAAAAAAGCCGAAATGACGGTGAAATATGCAATTCTTAAAAACGGCGAAGAAATAAACAGTGGTGAATTTAAACTTGAAATTGAGCCAACAAGAACAGTCACACAGAAAATTGATTACAATGCAAGCGAACACACTGTAATTATTTTCAGATATTCAGAAGGCGATTTTGAAATAGCGCGTGAGCAGATTGTTTTGTCGGGCATCTACAATGCCGAACTCGCGGCGTCTTATTCGGCTCCGAAAACGGAACTTAGCGAAAGCAAAATTATTGTTTCCTGCAAAAATGCTGAAATCGTTTATAATTCCGCAACAGGTGAATTTGAAAGCTATATTTACGGCGGCAGACAGCTTATAAACAAAATTCCGTTTGGGACGGCGAGAGGCTTTGTGCCCGAGCTTTACAGGGCGCCGATTGATAACGATATGAATCTTAAACGCTTTTGGATTAATAAAGGGCTTGATAAACTTGACTTTGAAATTAAACCTTCAAAGAATTGTTACCGCACTGAGGGCAATTTTGTTATAATAAGCGCGCTCTTTGCTCTTTCCACTCCAAAGTGCAAAAACGCGGGTGAATTCTTGATTGACTACAAAATCGGAGACAGCGGTGAGATTGATATTGAATATTGCTTTAAAAAGCTGAAATTCAAAAATGTTCCGCGACTCGGTGTAACGCTTGAAATGCCGAAAGAATATTCAAAAGTTAAATATTTCGGCCTTGACATGATGAGCCTTTCCGATTTTAAAGAGCAGGCGGCTTTTGGAATTTCTCAACTTGATGTGTGCGATATGCACGAAAAGTATATCAAGCCTCAGGAAAGCGGAATGAGATATAATACTTATTGGGCGGAGGTTACTGACGGCGACGGCGTAGGATTCAGATTTGAAAGCGGAAATTCTTTTGTTTTTAACGCGAATCACTACACAGTTAACCAATGCGCAAAGGCTACTCACGCAGATGAACTGAAAGAATACGACACTACCGCCATTCATATAGACGGCTTTATGATGGGAGCGGGGTCAAACTCCTGCGGACCGATTCCAAGCGCCGAAAACAGAAAGAGAAAAGTACGTAAGTATAAAAACTGTTTTACCGTTAAACCGTTGGGGATAAAAGATGTTTAAAATAGGAACAGACATCATTAGAATTTCTCGGATGGAAAAAAGCCTGAAAACAAACGGTTTTCTTGAAAAGGTTTTTACGGAAAAAGAAATTGCCTACGCCAAAAGAGCGGAAAATTTTGCCGGTATTTTTGCCGCAAAAGAGGCATATCTGAAAGCTAAAGGAACAGGTATTAATTGCAGGCTTAATACGATAGAGATACTTCATAATGATTTGGGAAAGCCTTATATTAAAGGTGAAAAAAACGCCGATGTATCAATTAGCCACGATGGCGATTACGCCATAGCGTCCGTTGTTTTATGGAGTGAATTATGAAAATACTGACCTCGAAAGAAATAAAAAAAGCGGAGGAGATATCGTTTAAAAAATACTTCTCCGAGGCGGAACTGATGAAAGCTGCGGGCGAAAAATGCGCCGCCGCAATCATAAAGCATTTCGGCAACGATATTATAAAAAAACGTGTTCTCGTTTTTTGCGGAAACGGTAAAAACGCCGGCGATGGCTTTGTGATTGCAAAAGAGCTTTTGGATTTCGGAGCGGAGCCGGAGATTGTGTTGTGCGACAAGGAACCTTCAATTCCCGAACCTCTGAAATATTTTAATGAAGCCGTTGAAAACGGTGTAAAGGTAAGCAACTTTACAAACTGCGATTTTAATTGCGCATTAATTGTGGACTGCATTTTCGGCATAGGATTTCACGGGGAGCCGAAAGAGCCGTTTAACGATATTTTTAATTTGATTAACGAGAGCGTTGCAAAGATCGTTTCCATAGATGTTCCGAGCGGTGTTAACGCAACAGACGCAACTGTTGTAAATGCGGTGAAGGCGGATTTAACGGTTGCAATTTCAACTCTTAAATATTGCCACGTTCTTCCGCCCGCAAACGAATACTGCGGTAAAACAATCACGGTAAATATCGGCATTCCCGAAGATTGCTACACCGGCAAATACGCCGAAACGGTTACAAAGTCATTTGTTAAAGGCTGCTTTCATAAAAGAAAAATCAATTCAAACAAGGGGAACCACGGGAGGCTGCTGAATATATGCGGCAGCCACAATATGCCGGGCGCCGCCGTTATCTGCGCCGAGGCAGCGCTTAAAGCAGGTGTTGGTTTGCTCAAATGCGTTTTCCCAAAGTCAATATACGGCGTTATGACGTCGCATCTTATTCAGCCGTTGTTTTCTCCTGTAAGCGAAAACGAGAGCAAAACTTTTTCAATGGGAGCTCTTACACATATTCTTGAAGAGCTTAATTGGGCAAATTGTGTTGCAATCGGCTGCGGAATCGGGAATAACGATGATACTCAGGTTATAGTGAATCAAGTGATTAAAGAGAGCGCCGTTCCGATTATTCTTGATGCAGACGGCATAAATTCCGTAATTCCGAATATAAATGTTTTAAGAGACTCAAAAGCGCCGCTCGTTCTTACTCCGCATCCCGGCGAAATGGCACGTCTTATTAATGAAAGCGTTGATTATGTTCAGAAAAACAGAATAGATGTTGCGAAGGCATTTGCAAAGGAATACGGCGCGGTTGTTGTGCTAAAAGGAGCAAACACCGTTATAAGCAACGGAGAAAGCGTTTTCATTAACACAACAGGAAATCCGGGGCTTGCCATGGGCGGCACCGGCGATATGCTCACGGGAATGATTGCGTCTTTTACGGCTCAGGGCATTGAACCGTTTGCCGCGGCTTGTTGCGCAGTTTATATTCACGGACTTTGCGGAGATATAACGGCAAAGGAAATCAGTGTTAGAGGTATGACTGTTTCCGATATGCTTGAGCTTTTAGGAGCGCTGATGAGTGAATTTGAATAAACGGATATGATTGCTTGAAAAAAATAATTCCGATAGCGGCGCTGCTTATAGCGCTTATTCTGACAGGCTGCAAAGTAAAAACCTATACCCCCGAAATAGCGGATTTTTCTCAGAGCGCGTCCGTTTCGTCGGGGGATTTTTCTTATAACTGCGAAATCAGCAGAAACGCAGAAGGTGTTACCGTAACAGCAACTTCAACAAAGGCGAAAGGATTAACTGTTTTCTATAACGGCAACTCGGCTGTTTTTAAATATCTTGATATGGAATATGAGATAAACGGAGATAAGCTGAATGCGGCAAATCCCGCAAAGGCTGTATATGATGTTTTTGAATACTTAACCTCTCAGCAAACATTGCAGGCATCAAAAACTGCCGATGGTTTCAGATATGACGGGAAAACATCTCTCGGCAGCTTTTCCGTTTTGCAATATGAAGATTATTCTTATAAATCAATTGTATTTAAAGACGCCGATATTAATATCGTTTTTAATTAATAGCCTGTTTGCAAATATTTTCTTCGCCGGCAGGTAAAAAATATAACGCTCTGAAATGCAGCAGGCAAATCAGAGCGATTTTTCTATTGAAATATGTAAACCAAGGCGGTAAATCACATTTTTTCTATCAGCTTTTTAACGGCATCAAAGCTTTCGGCACTGATAACGTGTTCGATTCTGCACGCGTCTTCAACAGCTGTTTTCGGGTTGACGCCGAGGGAAATCAGCCAATCCGAAATAACCGTGTGCCTTTCATACATCGTTTCGGCAATCTTGCGCCCCTCAGGCAGCAGAGTGATATATCCGTTATTATCTACCTCAATAAGATTCTTTTCGCGCAGATTTTTCATGGCAACGCTGACGCTCGGCTTTGAGAATTCAAGCTCGTTTACAATGTCTATAGAACGAACGATGCCTTTTCTGTTTTTTAATATCAAAATGGTTTCAAGATAATTTTCGGCAGATTCGTGTATCTTCATTATATCATCTCCAATGATGTTTACATTAGTTTAACATACATTAAAAAATTTTTCAAATATTTGGGAAAAAATTATTTTTACTATTGACAATTGAGTTAGTCTATGCTAATATATCTTCGGTTAGGGCGACCTAACCTAAATTTTAAAGATACGGTTAGGCAAAACTTACCCAAGAAAGAGCAGGATGATATGATGCCATTAATATTTGCCGCAATAGGCGAGGAAAACATAATAAAAAAGATAGGCGGAAAATCTGAAACGAAACAGCATTTAGAGGATCTCGGTTTCGTAATAGGCGGCAGAGTTAATATCATTTCTGCAATAGGCGGTAATCTTATCGTAAACGTTAAGGATTCGCGTGTTGCGATAAGCAAGGAAATGGCAAGCAAAATTTTTGTTTAAAATAACAGAACAGGAGGATACATATGAACACTTTGAGATCTGCAAAGGTCGGCGATACGCTTAAAGTTGTTAAGCTGCATGGTGAGGGCGCCGTTAAGCGCCGAATTATGGATATGGGCATAACGCGCGGTGTTGAAGTGCATATCCGCAAGGTTGCGCCTCTCGGCGATCCGATCGAAGTAACCGTTCGCGGCTATGAGCTTTCTATTCGTAAGGCAGATGCCGAAATGATAGAAGTTGAAAAAATATAAATATTAACGCAAAAGAAAGTTCTTTTGCGCATCTCGGTTAGTTATAACTAATGTAATTGAAAGGAATATTGAATATGAGCATTAAAATTGCACTTGCCGGAAATCCGAACAGCGGCAAAACAACTCTTTTTAACGCGCTTACAGGCTCAAATCAGTTCGTCGGCAACTGGCCGGGCGTTACTGTTGAAAAGAAAGAGGGTAAATTAAAAAAGCACAGTGATGTAATAATCACAGACCTTCCGGGAATTTATTCTCTTTCCCCGTACACTTTGGAAGAAGTTGTTGCAAGAAATTATCTTATTACAGAACGACCCGACGCGATTATAAATATTGTTGACGGAACAAACCTTGAGAGAAACCTTTATCTAACAACTCAGCTTACAGAGCTTGGCATTCCTGTTGTTGTTGCCGTAAATATGATGGATGTTGTAAAGAAAAACGGCGATAAAATCAATATTGACGAGCTTTCAAGAGCGGTTGGCTGCAAGGTGGTTGAGATTTCCGCCCTTAAAGGCACGGGAATCACTGAAGCCGCAGAGGCCGCGATAAGCGCCGCGAAAGGAACGAAAACCATTCCGCAGCACAGTTTTTGCGGCACTGTTGAGCACGCGCTTGCCCATATTGAGGAGGTAACTGTTCATAATCTTCCTGAGGAGCAGCAGCGCTGGTACGCAATAAAGATTTTTGAAAGAGATGATAAGGTACTTCAGCAATTAAAGCTCAGCGATGAAGTTAAAGAGCATATTGAAAAGGATATTCAGGCTGCCGAAGCAGAGCTTGACGATGATTCGGAAAGTATCATAACAAACGAGCGTTACATATACATTGCATCCATAATAAAAGGCTGTTATAATAAAAAAAGTTCGGGAAAGCTTTCTGTTTCCGATAAAATAGATAAAGTTGTAACAAACCGCATAGCGGCTCTTCCGATTTTTGCAGTTGTAATGTTTCTTGTTTATTTTATTTCTGTAACAACTGTCGGCACATTTGTAACAGACTGGACGAATGACGGTCTTTTCGGCGATGGATTTCATCTTCTTGGTATCGGTTCAAGCGCATATGACGAAGCGATGACCGAATACGCAATTGAAAATGTGTGGACTGATGA
>CANRMJ010000081.1 GCA_947631705.1 uncultured Clostridia bacterium | reverse complement strand
AACCTCTCTTTTTGAGAGGTTTTTTTCTTTACTTATTTTTCCGTTTATGATATTGTGTTAGTAGAGCTATCGGCTTTCGTTTAATATTTAAAAAATATTTTTGAATAAGGGTGAAATTATGGAAAAATTCAGATGGGCATACATAGGCAGCGGCAATATTGCGCGCTCAACAGCTTTGAGTATTTTACGCGGGAATCACTGTATCACTTCGGTTTACAGCCGAAATTACAAGACCGCCTCTGCCTTTGCCGCAAAGCACGGCGCAAAGGCTTATAAAACAGCCGAGGAGGCAATCAACCGCGATGATGTTGACGGTGTTTATATCGCAACGCCGCATACATCTCATCTTGAATACGGACTTACAGCGCTTAAATTCAAAAAGCCCGTTTTGTGCGAAAAGCCCGTATGTGTGAGCGCGGCGGACGCCCAAACGCTTATTGACTCGGCAAAGGAAAACGACACATATTTTGCCGAGGCTATGTGGACATGGTTTTCCGATGTTGCTTTGAAGGTTAAGGAATGGGTGCAAAGCGGAAGAATAGGCGAGGTTAAAAATGTTACGATTCACTATGCGTTTCCGGGAATGATGATGCCAAAAACATCACGGGTGCTTATGCCCGAAACCGCCGGCGGCGCGCTGCTTGATATCGGAATTTACCCGATTACATATTGCTACAATATTTTCGGCTATCCGAATGAAATAATTTGCAGAGGAAGACTAAAAAACGGCATAGACGTATCGGAAACGGTAACTTTGCGCTATGGAGATACCGAGTGCAGGCTGCATATGTCGCTTTCATCGCTTAGAGAGGGTTGTGTTATTACGGGAACAAGCGGAAAAATAAACGTGCCCGTTTTCCATATGGGAGCAAGCGCAATCCTCAAAAGCGAGGGCGGAAATGAAATTTTCAGAGGAAAAACCGATTATCTTACAGAATTTTCACACGTTGCAGATGAGATAAGGGCTGGTAAAAAAGAATCCGAATTTATTCCGTTTAAATCTACAATCGACTGCCTCAGAATTATTGATGAATGCAGGCATCAGCTCGGACTTAAATATCCGTTTGAACAATAAAGCGTCAGCATAAACATTTTGAAAAGAAGTGTTTTTTCTGTTGACAATTTGTAATATAATGATATAATAACACTGTTTGAGCGGATACACACAGAAAAATGAATAAAAAGGCAGTTCGTAACCATCCTGCCCGACGCAGTTTTATCTGCTGTCAATCAAAACTAAGGAAAAAACGAGTGAAAAAAATTCACTCTTTGCTTTGTTGCGTCCTTAGGGGCGCTTTTTTGTTTGTTATGGAGAGATTATTATTCAAGGAAAAATCCGCGGAATTTACGGAGAACTTGAGGTTAATTTATCCTGATTACAGTGATAACGACAGGGTGGATATTTTAATAAAAAATACTGATTTCGGAGTGGGTGATTGATATGATAAATGAATTACTTTTGTGCGGCTCTGTAATTTTTATATTCGGAGCAACTGTTTTATCTTATAAATTTTTCGGCAAGACGGGTCTATATTTTATGTCTGCCATAGTGACAATTCTCGCCAATATAGAGGTCGTTATACTGATAAATGCTTTTGGAATGGAGCAGACGCTCGGAAACGTGCTTTTTGCCGCAACATTTCTTATTACAGATATACTTTCGGAATGCGAGGGCAAAAAGGAGGCAAACAAAGCTGTGTGGATAGGTGTGTTTGCATCAATTTTTTTCCTGCTGCTCACTCAGAGCTGGCTGCTATACACACCGAGCGAAAACGACTTTATTTTCGGTTCAATAAAGGCTGTTTTCTCAAACACGCCGCGAATGATTATTTCGTCGCTTGTCGTTTATGCAATAAGCCAGCTATTCGATGTTTGGCTTTATCATAAATGGTGGGCGTTTACCGAAAAACGTTTTGGAGATAAAAGAAAATTTCTTTGGCTCAGAAATAATGGCTCAACGCTAATCAGTCAGATTTTGAACACACTTCTTTTCACGCTTTTTGCATTTTGGGGAACGTATGATACGAAAACGCTTGTTTCGATATTCCTTTCAAGCTATATAATTTACATATTTACCAGCCTGCTTGATACGCCCGCTGTTTATCTTGCAAGATGGATTCACGATAAAAAAATTGGCAAATAATAAATTGTTGTTAACTATTTTCCAACCTTTTTGAGGCTGCTGTGTCTGTATATTTGAAAGCGGCTTTCAGGGAGAAAAACAGATGAATAAACAGGAAAGCGAAAGAATAATAACGGAATATGTTAAGCCTATTTTCGGCTTTGCTTTGAAACGGTGCAAAAATTTGCAGGACGCGGAGGATCTTTCGCAGGAAATCGCCGTTAAAATTTTTCATGCGCTCATCAATCGCGATGATATTGAGGACGAGGGCAAGTTTATCTGGACTGTTGCACATAACGCACTGAGCAATTATTATCGTGACGGCGGAAAAAACTGTATCGGTGTGTCTTTAGACGATGTTTCGGAAACTTTTTGCGAAAGCAAAACCGATATAGAAAGCGAACTGTCGGAACGTGAAACGGTGCAAAAACTGCAAAGCGAGATCGCATACCTTTCCAAAACACAGCGCCGTATCGTTATTGCTTATTATTATGAAAATAAACGGCAAAACGAAATTGCGAAAGAGCTTAATATTCCAGTTGGCACTGTTAAATGGCATCTGTTTGAGGCAAAAAAAGAATTAAAGAGAGGTATGGAAAATATGAGAACTTCGGGTGAATTGAAATTTAATCCCGTGAGCTTTGCCGTCTGTGGCACAAACGGTATCGTTGGAAGTAAGGGGCATAACGGTAATTTTTTAAGAAGTGCGCTGTCGCAAAACATAGCGTACGCTGTTTGGAGAGAGGCAAAAACCGTCAATCAGATTGCAGAGGAGCTCGGCGTATCGCCTGTTTACGTTGAAAGCGAGGCTAAATATCTGGAGAAGTACGGCTTTCTGGTAAAGAGCGGTGAAAAGTATCTATGTAATATTTTGATTGATGAAATGACGCCGGACGTCACCGCGCTGCACGATGAAATGTACGAAAAGGCTGCAAAAATCTTTGCAGACGAATTGTATGGAGAGCTGATTAAATCGAAGATTTGGGAAAATCCGAATATTTTAGGAGGATATACGTGTGATATATCCTTTGAATCTTCGGGGAAAAAGGATGTAAATTTCTTTTTGTGGGCGCTCATTCCGTTTATAGCAGGCGCGAGCGGAGAAAATATTGTTGATAAGTCTGCTTCGTTTGAAGATGCAGCAACTATCAGACCTGACGGCGGGCAAAATATCTGTTATGCCAACGTTTTAAACGGGCAGTCTGCGTTGCCGAAATATTTTGAAAGCATAAAGCTGTGGAAAGGCCCTTCTCAAAACGGTATCAGCGGGCTTTCACTGTGGCAGGTTGATTCCGAATGGTCTGAAAAGCGTATTGACGATGATTTTCATCGGAATGTGCTCAATTCCTTAAATCTTTTGAAACACCAGCTTAACGGGAACGAGCTTTTCGAGGAGCAGATTGCCTTTCTGGTGGAACAAGGGCTTTTAAAATCCATAGGTGAGCCGGATAAGCTATTTAAATCGGAATTGCAATGCATATGGATAGAGGGAGAAAAAACGAAAAAAGCCCTCATTTCCATAGGCGATAAAATAAGGGAAAAGCATAAAGACGAATTTTTCGCTCTGCGCAAACCCTATGAGGAGGCTGTGTTACAAAACACTCCAAAGCATCTTCAAAAAATGCAGATGTACGGTCTGCAACACACGTTTTATTATGACGCTTGGTTTATTCTGCACTGCTTAAAATTTCTTGTAAACAGCGGAAAGCTGAAATTGCCTGCCGAAGAGCAGAAAAAGGCGTTATCGGTAATCATTATTCACGAATAAAAACAGAGGGAGCTGACATCAAATCAGCTCCTTTTTTATTTCGGCGTTCCAGTATTCAAAAAGCCTGCTTTCACTCCAAGAGGCGTTTGCGGGGCTTGTGGATGGCAAAAGCGTTGCCTTTATACCTGTTTCTTTTTCAAGATATTTTATGTAGAGCGATTCCGCTTTTCTGCCGTTTACAAAAATCCGCCCGATATTTGCCGTGTTAAGAATTTCGCTCAAATCGTTTGGAACGGCGTTTTTTATACTGCTGTCTGCCGAACCTGTGATTTCACAGGATTTAATCACATCCCACAGGGCTATACCGTTTTTTATAAGCAGTTCGGCTTTTTGCTCTTTCGTTTTCGGAGGCTCTGCGTTGCATATTCTTGAAATTACGCGCCAAAATCTGTTTTGCGGGTGAGCGTAGAAAAAGCAGTCCTCTCTTGATTTAACGGAAGGAAATGAGCCGAGAATAAGTATTTTTGAATTTTTATCATATAACGGTTTTATCGGATGAACAATCATATAACCAATTCTTTCACAATAATCATTTATATTAATATACCATTGTTTAAAATGTTGGTCAAATAAAAAATGTATCCCTCAAAAGAGGGATACACCAAATCGCACCGGGCGCGCCTTACGCTGTTCCGTTATTTGTGGCGGCAACCGAAAATTAAGCACGAAAAATCGGAGCCGTTTTAAATATCGCAAAAATGTAGGTGACCGTTCTAAAATCCAAAAGTATAACACAGTTGAATTATATCGGACGGACGCGGCGGGGATGGAGGTTTAAAATCATCCCGAAAGCCGCTGTTTTTAAACAGCCTTCAATGCACGTTGTCTGCCGGGGAGAAATCGGCATTTGCCGACGAACAGACGAACCGTAAATAGCAAGATAAGGTTGACTGATTTAATCATCCTCAAAGCTGTTTCGGACAAGGTGAGGCTGCCGTATTCAATCCCATAACAAGATTGAGGGCTGACTTCTTATTTCTAAGAGCCACGCCATTAGATGCGATTCTCGTAAGTAAAGTATAAAAACAGGGCAAAAATTTTTTATTGCCTAAATGTTTTTATTGAATATATTTTAATTGCAAAATTTAGAAAATTTCAACAAAAATGCAATATTACGCGTTTTTTGTGCAAAAAAATGTATTTTTTTGAAATAAATTTATTTTTTGTTTATAATTTAGGAAGTTAAACTGAGATGCGGCGGAAATATATTGTGCGCGGCAATAAGCAGCGAAATTGTAAAAGAAAATAGGTTTAGCTTTGCAAGTTAAACCAAATACCGGGTTAAATAGTCTTGTGAAACTTGTGTTGTTGTATTTGTTGTGATAAAATATACCGAAGGTGATTTTATTGCTTGATGAATTGTTTTGATGAAATCCTCAGGGATACAGTTGTTGGTTTTATTAATTTTGATATAACGGAATGAATATGCTTTAATAACAAAAATTACAGGTGATACAATGAAAGACGGTACAAAGCGCATTTTGCTGCTTGACGAATTGCGCGGATTCGCAATTATATGTATGGTGGTTCATCACGCGTTTTTTGATTTCGGCTTTGTTCTCAATTACAGATGGGGCTATGAAATTTTTGACGCTCTCTGTATTTTTCAGCCGCTTTTCTGGGCGATTTTTATCATTACGTCGGGAATTTGTTCAAGATTATCAAGAAATGCCGTTAAAAGGGGAATAATTGTTTTTTCGGGAGGACTTGCCGTTACCCTTGTAACGGCGGTTATTATGCCGCTTATCGGAATTACGGGCGCGGAGATTTATTTCGGCATACTCTCTTGCCTCGGATGCTGCATGATTATAACGGGCTTGATTATGCCGCTGATAGAAAAATCAAATGAAAAGGCAGGTATGCTTATAAGCGCCTTTTTATTTTTTTCAACGTATAATATAAGTTCAAAAAAGCTTTTGTTCGGGCTTATAACACTTCCTGATTTCCTTTATCAAAATGATTTTTTGTGCCCTTTCGGGTTTTACAGCAGCAGCTTTGAATCCGCCGATTATTTTTCGCTTATTCCGTGGTTCTTTTTGTTTTTATTCGGCGCGTTTCTCGGAAAATACGCAAAAGACGGGGCTTTTCCCGCCGCCGCATATAAAAGCCGTTCAAAATTTTTACGCAAAGCGGGCAAAAGCAGCTTTTGGATATATCTTTTTCACCAGCCCGTTCTTTATGCCGTAATGTATATTATCAGCTTTATTCAGCTAATATTTTCATGATGCCGCCGCGGTGTACAAGTTAATTAATTCTCAACAAAAAAGCACACTTTTCATAAAATAGAAAGGTGTGCTTTCCAACTGTTGAAAACGGTGGATGAATGTCCCTCAGAACAGCCGTTTTTGTATCAGTTGTTTATATAGATTTGCGGTTATTATTTAACCCCGAAGTCATCGGAATTCTCTAAATCCAGCCAAAGCCTGTTTGCACGGTTAAGCACAACAAGGCAGTACGAAAGCCTATTGTTAACAATATCCTTAGCGGTTGTGAGATGCCTGCAAACGGTTGGCTGGGAAATTCTCAGCCTGCGCGCGATTTCGGTTTGGTTCAAATTATCCGTATATCTGAGCTTGAGGCACATTCTCTGTCTTTCGGTTAAATCATTTTTTAAAATCAGAGGAAGAACGCTCGATATGGCGCGTCTGCTGATTTTTTGTGTGTCAGCGTCTGTTCCTGTCAGAGCTTTGTCCTCGGCGCCGTAAAAGGTTTCGATTATATCAGTCATCACAATCCTCCTCGTAGTAGCTTCCAAGCAGAGTTGAAATCTGCTTGCATTCGCACGCCATATCATAGTAAATACGAATTCTTTTTCTCAGGAGGTATAAGTCCTCGCCTGTGTAAACCTTCAGCAGCGGGCAGAGTCCCTCGATTTTTGCGTTCAAAATATTATATTGGCGCTCATATTCAGCGGCCAGTTCTTCAATTTTCATATTGTATTACCTCTTTTATTTTTTGTGTGCCCTTCGGTTGGGATTTTGCATTGTTTGCTACCCCCTGCCAAAAAGGGCAGCGGTCAAAAGGGCGGTTTTGGCACGCTAATTAAAATATTAGAATAATAAATTGTATTTTTAAATAAGAAATGCAATTTTATACTTAAATCATGTCGAAAAAAGAACGAAAAAATAAACGCGCCGTAAAATGCACTAAAAAATTTCCGCAATTCGCTTGACAAATTGTGCAAAATATAATATAATTAATTTTACCTTGGGGGCGGAGCCGCAACCTCCCCTAAGCATCTTGTCCTCCTAATGATTTGTTATAAGACAGAGAGGGGAAAGGCAGTGCGTTATGCACTGCCTTTCTTCCGTAATAATTTATTCTTTTTTAATTTTGCGGATATTTACTTTAGTGTTTTTTAATATTATAATAATATCAATATTGAAATAGAGACCAGCTATGAAAAGTCAATAGAAAATTAAGATTGACTGACAAAAGGGATATTGAATTTTAGTAATTTGAAAAT
>CANRMJ010000080.1 GCA_947631705.1 uncultured Clostridia bacterium | reverse complement strand
GCTTATAGCTGAGTTATAAAAAATAAAATTTAAACGGCGGAGGCTGAATTATCAGTCTCCGCCGTTTTTTGCATTATCCTTTTGACTCAATCAATACGCAGTCTGTTTCAAACGTATCTATATTGTTGTTTTCTATTCTCGCAACAGTCAGCTTTACGGTGTCGCCGGGCTTGCTTTCCGCAAGAACGGAGGTCATAATGTCTGTTGACGTAAGCGTTTTTCCGTTTACGGCAACTATCATATCATATTCTCGTATATCTTTATTTGCAAGATCGGAATTGCTTAAAACCTCATTTATTACCATGGTGCCTTTCGCGTCTTCAAATCCAAGCTGTGACAAAGCGCTGAGAATAGCTCCCGAATTAGAATACGAGGTTATGCTCTTGTAGGTTATGCCTATTTTTGCTCTGCCCTCAACATAGCCGGACTTAATAAGGCTGTTGGCTGTTTGAATAGCGGTGTTGCTCGGCACGGCGAAGCCCATGCCTTCATATTCGGTGGAGGCGATTTTAGAGGAATTTACGCCGATAACCTGACCGTTCATATTAAACAGAGCGCCGCCGCTGTTTCCGGGGTTGATTGCCGCGTCTGTTTGTATACATTTGTTATTGTAGCCTATCGTTGATGAAACAGGTCTTGCGAGAGCCGAAACGTATCCGCTTGTAATGCTGTTCATAAATTCAAGTCCGCCCGGGCATCCGATTGCAACTACCTGCTCGCCCAGCACCGTTGAATCCGAATCGGCAAAAGACGCAACATGAAGACCAGTTGCATTTATGGAAAGAACGCCTATATCCGTTTGAGCGTCATAAGCAACCATTGACGCGTCGTAAACCGTGCCGTCGTTAAGAGTAACCTTAAAGCTTGAGCCGTCGCTTATAACATGGGCGCAGGTGAGGATAAAGGTCTTGTTGCCGTCCTCAAGCATAATGATTCCCGAGCCCTCGCCCGAAACCTGCTCTTTGCCTTCGCCTTGCTGTTGATTTTGACCGTAGCCGTAATTATAAAAATTACTGTAATTGTTTGCCTGGGTATAAACGGTTATGCCGACGCATGAATCAATAAAGTTTTCGGCGATGCCCGCAACTGTGTAGTTACCGTCTGTATCTGTTTTGGCAATATCGCCCTGCGCTTCGGTTGTAACTTGAGAAGAACCGCTGTCAGGCTGTGTGTTGGTTTCGCCTTTATCTTTTTGCGGAGCTCCTTGCAAAGCCGAAAAAATTATTCCCGCAACGGCAAATACAACGCAGGCTATAAACACAATGATAAGCGCTGTTTTTGCTTTGCTTTTTTTCTTTTTAACAGGCGGATTGGGGGCGCTGTTATCAGTTGCTCCGCAGCCGCTGTCAGCGGGTCGAAAGTCGCCGCTCTGCGGCGGAGTGTAATACGATGTTGTTGAGTGATACGGATTTTGCTGAGAGCCGCTTTGATTATTATATGAGTAATGATAAGTGGTGTTTTCCTCAGTTGTGTCCTGCCGCGGCTGTGATTCATTGTCCCGCGGTTTGTAGAATTCTTCGTTGTTGTCAAATTCATTCATGGCTGCTTTTCTCCTTTTTATATATGGGACTGAACTGCTTGGGAAGATTAAAGATGAACTCGGCAGTGTCCTCACTGTCGCTCCTTGCAATAATTCTTCCGCCGTGCATTTCAATCATTAGCTTAACAATGTAAAGACCAAGACCGGCGCCCTTTGAATCAAGGCTCCTGCTTTTATCCACTTTGTAAAAGCGCTCAAAAACTCTTGAAAGCTCTTCCGCCTTGATTCCCGTGCCGCTGTTTTTGATGCTGAGCTCTATATCAGAACTCCGTTCGGTAAGGCGAACGTCGATATAACCGCCGTCATTTGTAAATTTAACGGCATTATCAAACAGATTGTATACAGCTTGATAAATCATATCGGGGTCGGCAACTATATAAACAGGCTTGAATTCTTCAAGTCCTCTGATTTCTATATTCTTATTTTCGATTTTCTGCTCAAACGTTAAAAGGATATGAATTATTTGGTCGGATATATCATAGTTAGACGGTTTCATTTCAAGGTCGCCGCTTTCTATCTTGCTCATGTTGAGCATTGAAACAACAAGCCTTGAAAGCCTCCTTACTTCGGTGCTTACGATTTCAAGATAATAATCCTGCTTTTCTCGGGGAATAGTGCCGTCAAGTATGCCGTCTATAAAGCCCGCGATGGAGGTCATTGGCGTTTTCAGCTCGTGTGATACATTTGAAACAAAGCTGCGGCGCGAGCTTTCCAGCACATCGAGCGCGTCTGCCATATCGTTAAACGCTCTTCCGAGATCTGCGAGCTCATCATTACCTTTGATTTTAACCCTGTATGAAAAATCGCCGACAGCAAACTGCTTTGCCGCAGAACTCATCTGCTGAAGAGGTGTAACCATTTTCTTTGTTAAGTAGTATATACATATAAATGCAAAAATAAGGCAGAAAAATGCGGAGATTAAAAATATTCTTAAAAAGTTGAGAACAAGCGACTGAACGCCTGTGTTCGTAAGCGCGAAAACCGAGCCGATTATATATCCGTTTGACACGATCGGGCGGCCAACAACGAAATATTGCTCACCGCGAATGCCCGCTTTTTCTACTATTTCTCCCTGCTGATAAACAGACGAAAGAATATAATCGCTCATACTCATATTATCATGCTTTTCGCAGGTGAAAAAGCCGCCGAAAAGGGGAGAAGTGCCCGCGCGCTCGCTGCAAAGTATAATATTTCCCTCAACGTCGCAAACGAAAACATCGGCGTCTATAGATTTTGAAACGGTTGCAAGCGTTTCGCATATGAGCTCTTTTTCAACGCTGTATTTTTTGTTCATATCCTGCACTATCATCGTGCTTTCGATAGTGCCCGAAATTGCCGCGGTGTTTTCGCGCAGCAGTCGTGTGCGCTCATTTTCGGAATAATTGTTTATCAACACAAAGAGGGAAGTTCCGAGCACCGCGAGCAATGTAAGGAATATCGCGGTAAACAGTATAAAATACTTGGTGAAAATATTTGTTTTCATCAGGATAAGGTCTGCAACGCTCTGCCTTGCCGCCTTTATTCTGCTTTTTATTGACATTTCCCTATTCCTTGGTTTCAAATTTATAGCCTACTCCCCAAACGGTTTTGAGCGCCCATTTATCCGAAACGCCCTCAAGCTTTTCGCGAAGGCGCTTAACATGCACGTCAACCGTTCTGGAGTCGCCGTAATAATCAAATCCCCACACCTCGTCAAGGAGCTGATCTCTTGTGTAAACCCTGTTGGGATTCGATGCAAAATGATAAATCAGTTCAAGCTCTTTCGGCGGCGTGTCTATCGCAACGCCGTTAACTTTCAGCTCGTAGTTAACAATATTTATTTCAAGTTTATCATAGGTAACGATTTTCTTTTCGTCTCCGGAGCTGTCGCCCTCGCCCCTTGTGCGGCGAAGAACGGCCTTTATGCGAGCCATAACCTCTTTTGCCTCAAACGGCTTTGTAACATAGTCGTCTGCGCCGAGTTCAAGACCGAGAACCTTGTCGAAAGTTTCTCCCTTTGCCGTAAGCATAATAATCGGAGCAGATGAGGTTTTGCGGATTTCACGGCAAACCTGCCATCCGTCCATCTTTGGCAGCATTATATCAAGCAAAACAAGATCGGGCGATTTTGAATTAAAGGCTTCCACAGCCGCTTGTCCGTCGTTTGCAACGAAAGCGGTGTAGCCCTCATTCTCAAGATAAAGTTTAAGTAATTCACAGATATGAAGGTCGTCGTCTACAACAAGAATTTTATTGCTCATATGTTTTTCTCCTTTCGGCGTTTCGGCAAATCACCGTGTGTTTTCATCACGGTAATTACCTTAGCACTCTTTTTTGTTTTTATTTTGTTTTTTTCTTTAACAATCGGTAAAATTTATTAAGTTTTTTTAAATGAATTATTTACCAATCTTTACCTCTCTTTTCGGCGCTTTCAACAAAATCTATAAGCTGTTTCGCGCAGCGCGGGGATCTGCCGCCTTTTTTTGAGGCCCATTGCTCCGCAACAAGATGAAGCTTGTTTTTGTCTACGTTCAGCTTTCTGTCTGCCGCTATTTTATCCACAATATCAAGATAATCTTTTTTATCGGGATTTATAAATGTTATTGAAAGGCCGAAACGGTCTGAAAGGCTTAGCTGCTCCTGCATAATATCGTTTCTGTTTATGTCGTTTTCGCGGTCTGAAAAGCTTTCTTTTATCAAATGGCGGCGGTTTGAAGTTGCGTAAATCAATGTGTTCGCTTTTTTGCCTGAAAGGCTTCCCTCCAAAGCCGCTTTTAGCTCTCCGAACGAGTCGTCATGCGAATCAAAGCTGAGATCGTCTATAAAAATGATGAATTTCATGGGGCTGTTTGATATTATTTCGCGAATCAGCGTAAGGTCGGGAATATCGCCTTTTGAAATCTCTATCATTCTTAAACCCTTGTTGGCATATTCGTTTAAAACAGCGTGAACCGTTGAGCTTTTGCCCGTGCCCCTGTCGCCGTAAAGCAAAACGTTGTTCGCGGGGTAGCCGTTAACAAAGCTCTCTGTGTTGTCAACAACTTTTCTTCGCTGAAGATCGTAATTTTTCAAATCCGTAAGACGTATATCGGCTGTTGAGGAAATAGGAAAAAGAGTGTGCTCGCGCCACGAAAACGCCTTGTATTTAGAAAACAGACCGTAGCCGTTTGATTTGTAATAATCGGAAAGCGCGCCAAGCTGAGTATCCCAGTTTTTTTCAAGAGGAAAAACGGCAGAACCGTTTTCCCAAGCGGGCATTGTAATCAGTATATCCTTAATTTCACTGTCGGAAACGGCGGAAAGAATATCTTTGGGAGTCACATCAGAAATCGCTTCAAGTTTTTTTAAGTCGCTTTTAACACCGTATAAAACGGATTCGGAAAGCCTGTCCGCTTTTCCGGAGGCGGAGGCTTTTGTAAAAATATTGTCGTCTGAAAGAATGAGGCGCGATATATACGATTTTAAGGAGCCGTGCTCGGAAACTCTGTTGAAAAACGCGCCCTGCTTTTTGAGCACCGCTTCCGTTTTTGTGCTTGCGAGCAAATCAAGCAGCGAGGCGATTACCTCATCGTTTTTTAAATCGTAGATACAAAGCGATTCTATGTAATATCTTAATTTTACGGCGTTGTTCATTATTAAAATCTCTTCTTTTTGACTAAAATGTTATATTCTATATAATTTTACTACTAAATGCTCAATTTTACAAGTAATTATGAATAAAAAACGGCTTGACGAAAGCGTTTTATAGTAATATAATATTATCGCTAATAAAAAAGGATTAGCAAATTCTGTTAATAATAGTTTGTATCGGAGGAAATTAAAATGTCAAATGCAAAGATTTATTATCAGTCAGACTGCAATCTTGACTACCTTGCGGGCAAAACGATTGCAATTATCGGCTATGGTTCACAGGGCCACGCTCACGCGCTTAACCTGAAGGAATCAGGCTGCCACGTTATCATCGGCCTTTATAACGGCAGCAAGTCCTGGTCAAAGGCGGAGGCTCAGGGCTTTGAGGTTTATACAACGGCTGAGGCAGCCAAAAAGGCAGACATAATTATGATTCTTATAAACGACGAACTTCAGGCAGACGTTTATAAGAAAGAGATCGAGCCGAACCTTGAAGACGGCAATATGCTTATGTTTGCGCACGGTTTCAACATTCATTTCGGCACCATCAAGCCGCCCAAGTTTGTGGATGTAACGATGATCGCTCCCAAGGGTCCGGGACACACTGTTCGTTCCGAATATCAGGAAGGCAAAGGCGTTCCGTGCCTTGTAGCGGTTGAGCAGGACGCAACAGGTCATGCCCTTGATATCGCTCTTGCATATTCTCTCGGCATCGGCGGCGCCCGTGCAGGCGTTCTTGAAACAACATTCAGAACCGAAACGGAAACAGATCTTTTCGGTGAGCAGGCAGTTCTTTGCGGCGGCGTTTGCGCGCTTATGCAGGCAGGTTTTGAAACGCTCTGCGAAGCGGGCTACGATCCCAGAAACGCTTATTTTGAGTGTATCCACGAGATGAAACTCATCGTTGATCTTATCTATCAGTCAGGCTTTGCCGGAATGAGATATTCGATTTCCAACACCGCTGAATACGGCGATTATGTTACAGGTCCCAAGATTATCACGGAAGATACCAAGAAAGCGATGAAAAAGATACTTTCAGATATTCAGGACGGAACTTTTGCAAAGGAATTCCTGCTTGATATGAGTCCGGCAGGTCGTCAGGTTCACTTTAAGGCAATGAGAAAACTTGCGTCAGAGCATCCTTCAGAAAAAATAGGCGAGGAGGTTCGCAAGCTTTACAGCTGGAACAACGAAGAGGATAAGCTCATCAACAACTGATTAACAAATAACAAAAAGGAGCTGTTTTTTTACAGCTCCTTTAGTATTTTATTTGGGTAGTTTTAATGAGGTATAAGTTCGTCGTTTTTAATTTGGGCGGAACATAAATGGAATATAAAGATATGCCTCCTTCATGGGCAAAAACGATGGCGCGATTTACAGACTGAAAGAATTATTTTAAATCAAATTTTTTTGAAAGGTTTTTTGCCAGCGGCTTGAATTCAAAAAAACTGTCAAGCAGCTTGCTGAACATTCCGATTATCATTCCGTTTAACGCTGTCATAATAAGCGTTCCTATCCCGATCCCTTTAAATCCGCCGAAGAAAACGAGCGTCATAATTACGGAAACGGCAAGGCACGATACGTCAAAGCAAATTTTAAATTTCGTTCTGTTCAAATTGAATTTCGCGGAAATTCCCTTTACGAAAAAATCATACACCTGCGGATAAAGATATGTTTTAAAAAAGAGAGCCACGGAAAAAGAGGTTAAAAACATTCCGATTATAAAAAATACTGTTCTCACGGGAAACGGCAGAGAACCCGGAGGAGTGATTTCGGGATTGAAATATGGTATTACAAGCCGCCATAGGTCAAGCACGGCGCCGTAAATAATTCCCGTTAAGAACGAGGTGAAATAAACAGCCTTGATTTTTCTTACGATTATGCAGAAGGCAACGAAAAGCAGCCCTTGAACGATGTATTCGCATTGCCCGAAAGTCAGAAAGCCAAGCTTTAGGCTTAATATGTATGCGGGAGCAACTATCATTGACACTCCGAAATCGGTTGCCGTTATCATGGCAACCGAGAATGAAATCAATATTATCGCCGCAAAATATGCAAGCTCGCTTGGTATTATTATTTTTTTGTTTTTCATAATCTGCCCCATTTTAATCAACATTGGTTAAGCAACGAATAGCCAAACCTAATAGCCTTAAATAACCGGTTTTCCGCACCTAACGCCATTTTTTGCCTTGCCATACGGCAAGTATGCCTGCG
>CANRMJ010000079.1 GCA_947631705.1 uncultured Clostridia bacterium | reverse complement strand
AAATTGACTGCAAGCCTACCTCTTCGGCAGACTTGCAGTCATCTTTTTTTCGGCTGTTTTTTTTACAGCCCCTTTTTGATAAATCTTTAATATTTTTTGACATATCGTTCAAAATATGATAATATCTCTCTATTACAGATATTTGGAGGAATAAAATGACAACTGCTAAGATTTGCATACTGATAGCGATTGCAGCGTATCTCATTATGATGATCGTTGTCGGAATTCTCTGTTCAAAAAAGAACAACAACGTTGATGATTTCTATCTCGGAGGGCGCAAGCTCGGTCCTCTTGTAACGGCCATGAGCGCCGAAGCGTCGGATATGAGCGGCTGGCTGCTTATGGGTCTTCCGGGTCTTGTTTATCTGTGCGGCATTGCGGAGGCCGCGTGGACGGCTATCGGACTTGCGATAGGTACATATTTCAACTGGTTGATAGTTGCAAAAAGACTTCGTAATTACTCGGCAAGTATAGGCGCTATTACAATTCCCGAATTCTTTTCAAAAAGATATAAGGATAATACTAAAATATTGATGGTTGCGTCTGCAATTCTCATAATAATTTTCTTCATTCCTTATACTGCATCGGGATTTTCAACGTGCGGAAAGCTGTTTTCAACGCTTTTCGGAATTGATTACCATGTTGCCATCATTGTTTCGGCAATCGTCATAGTATTATATACCGCTATGGGCGGATTCCTCGCCGCGTCAACAACCGATTTTATTCAATCAATCGTTATGACTGTTGCGCTTGTTATTGTTCTTGTTTTCGGAATCAATGTTGCCGGCGGTTGGGATGCCGTTGTTGAAAACGCAAAATCTATACCCGATTACCTTTCTCTAACCTCCACAACTGACGGCGCGGGAAATACTGTTTCGTACGGAGCAATGAGCATAGTTTCAACACTTGCTTGGGGTCTCGGATATTTCGGAATGCCCCATATACTGCTAAGATTCATGGCAATTGAAAGCTCCGATAAAGTTAAAATTTCACGCAGAGTAGGAAGCATTTGGGTTGTAATCGCTATGAGCGTTGCGCTCGTTATAGGTGCTGTTGGTCTTGCTATGAGCAAGGTTGAGCCTTCAATGGTTCTTGCAGACAGTGAAACGGTTGTTGTAAGTATAGCGGATCTGCTATCAAAATATGGCGTAATTTTAGCTTTGCTCGCCGGCATTATTCTTGCCGGTATCCTTGCGTCAACTATGTCTACGGCAGACAGCCAACTGCTTGCCGCCGCATCGGCGATAAGCCAGGATTTAATGGTTGGCGGTTTTAAAATCAATATAACTCAAAAAACAAAAATGATTATTGCCCGTGTAACTGTTATTGCAATCGCAATTCTTGGTGTTATTTTTGCATGGAATCCCGATTCGTCCGTATTCAGAATAGTAAGCTTTGCGTGGGCAGGATTCGGAGGTTCTTTCGGTCCGTTAATGCTGTTTTCGATATTCTGGAAGCGCACCAACAAGTGGGGCGCAATGGCAGGTATGATTTCGGGCGGAGTTACCGTTATAGCATGGCATTATGCTCAGGGCGGTTTATTCAGCCTTTATGAATTGTTGCCCGCGTTTATCGTTTCATCTTTCTTTATCGTTGTTGTTTCTCTTCTCACAAAGAAACCCGAACAGGAAATCATTGATAAATTTGAAGAAGTTAAAAGTATGAAATAAGAGCTCGCTTTGCCCGAAAAGGGGGCAACAGCGTTGTTAATCTTATATTATATATTTTTTGTTGAAACAATAATAAATAAAACCGATGTGCATTTTTCAGACGCGCATCGGTTTTTAATTTAATCCTTATTGTATTTGCGTATCATTTCACTGAGCTGTTGCCTAAAATCGCTTTTATCCTTTAAATCCGTAATACTGTCGGCAATTAATTTTTCAACCTCGTTGGAATCAAGAAGATTTTTTATAAGCATTTTTATTACGTCCGATATTTCGCTTGTGCCGTTATCCTCTGATTTCAACATTTGAATAAGTGCAAGAACTATGCCTTTCGTGTTTTTTTTGTTAATATCTTTGGTAGATGCTATACCGCCGTTTACAGCTATTCCGAATATTGATTCTGCCGCTTTTCGCATATCTTCAGATGAAATTGTTTCAAGGCTTTCTGTGAGCGTGTTTTCCATATATTCCGATATGGCGCTGAATTTTTCGGCTCTTTCAAATTTTTCGCCGTTAGTTATCCAAGTAAACACGTTGTGCTGACCCGCACCTACGGCGGCGCTCTTGATTATAACGTGCTTGCCGACGCTTTCAAGCATTCTGCCCACTATTGAATCTTCGGGATTTATATTCACAACTTTAGCCGATTTTTCAGGCGCAAAAAGTATTTTCACAAGCTCTTTTGGAAAACCCGGACCGTCGTTATTAAATACTCGTATAATTCTTTCTTTATCTTCGTCCTCAAGAAAAGCGTAACTGAACAGGGCAAAATTTCCTCCCTTTGAGTGACCGCCGAGATAGAATTTACCTTCGTTTGCGTTCATAATGCTTTTTGTGTAGCTCAAAGCCGCAACCTGACCCGGAACGGGAAATGAATATGCAAGCTCCGCATCCTCGTAAATACCCGTTATATTGTCGTCCGTACCGCGAAACGCGATATAATATGTGTTGTCTGCAATTTTAAACACCGTTGCTGAAAGCGCAGTGTCGTTAAAACCGGAGAGCTCCGTAAAATCGGAAATAACAACGCTCTTGTATCTGTCGGTTGTGCCAAGAATACGGAGTAATTCTTCCGTTTTGATTATGTTTTTGTTGCTCTTGTCTAAGTCTGCATCGGCGGTGTATTCAAAGCTTTCGGCAGTATCCTTTATCGTTTTTCCCGTGTGCGCCGAAAAATCAAGATATGAAAGTCTGCTGAAAATCACATTGTCTACCTCGCAGACTCCGAGATTTTTAAAAACTATATTTTTGTGACTTTCTGCAAAATCCGTTAAGTACCTCACAATATCAACCTCTGATTGCGTTAATTATGTTTTGCGCAATTTGAAACGGCAAATGCGTAAAATGTTTCTTTATGATATTATATCTTATGATTAATAATATTTCAACGATACGGTTTTTGCTTTAAGAAATATGCTTGTGAAAATCAAAAACACCAATGATATATAATGCTTGAAAACATAAAAACGAAAAGGTTAAAATTTGGCTACAATTTGTATTCTTTTGTTGCAAACGGCTATCTTATAGATTATTATTAAACCATATTTATTGTTTATATTTTGCGGGTTACTGTCTATGGAATTACTAAAGCAAAAAATACTCAGCGAGGGCGAGATATACGAGGGAAATATTCTGAAGGTCGATTACTTTTTGAATCATCGTATCGACGTGCCCTTTCTGTCTGAAATCGGCAAAGAATTTCACAGGCTTTTCAAGGATTCGGAAGTTAATAAAATTCTCACTATTGAGGCGTCGGGCATAGCCATAGGCACTATGGTTGCCCAAGAATTCGGTTGCCCTCTTGTTTTTGCAAAGAAAAATAAAACTAAAAATATTGCCGGAGACGTTTATGTTACTCCGGTTGAATCTTTTACTCACGGAACTACTTACAGCGTTATGGTTTCAAAGCGCTTTCTCGGCGCGGGAGACAGGGTGCTTATTGTTGATGATTTCCTTGCAATCGGCAACGCGATGAACGGTCTTATCAAATTAGTTGAGGACAGCGGCGCAAAGCTTGCCGGATGCGGAGCGGTGATAGAAAAATCGTTTCAGCACGGCGGAGACAGACTCCGCGAAAAGGGAATCAGAGTTGAAAGCCTTGCAATGATAGAGAGTATGAATCACGAAACAGGCGAAATAGTATTCCGCAGCTAAAATCAGATTATTGGGCTGTAAGCCTTATAATAAATTAATTTATTTCTATTACGGAGGTAGAAAAATGAAAGGTTCAAAGAAAATTCTGGCACTTCTTCTTGCACTCGTTCTTCTTTTCGCTTTTGCCGCTTGTTCCGCGCAGGGCGACGGAGATGATTCGAGTGCAGCAAGCAATGTAAAAATCGGTGTAATACTTCTTCATGATGAGAGCATCGGTTACGACAAGGCTCATATGGACGGTATTAACGCCGGAGCCGAGGCAAACGGAATTGACGCGTCACAGATTATCTGGAAAAAATCAATTCCTGAGGATTCATCTTGTGCAGACGCTGCAAGAGACCTTGCCGCTCAGGGATGCAACCTTATAATTTCAGACAGCTACGGTCATCAAGAATATATGAAGGAGGTTGCCGCTGATTATCCGGACATTACCTTCGTTTCTATGACAGGCGATCTTGCCGCCTCAAGCGGTCTTGCAAACTACAAGAACGCTTTCACGGCAGTTTATCAGTCTCGTTATGTTTCCGGCGTTGTTGCGGGAATGAAAGTTAAGGAGCTTGTTGAATCGGGCACTCTTACAAAGGATACCGCACCGAATTCTTTTGACGCCGACGGAAACGTTAAAATCGGCTATGTAGGCGCTTTCCCGTATGCAGAGGTTGTTTCGGGCTACACATCGTTCTTCCTTGGCGTAAAATCTGTTTATGAAAATGTTGCTATGGAAGTTGAATACACAAGCAGTTGGGCTGATGAAACAAAAGAGGCTGCTGCCGCTCAGAAACTCGTTTCAGACGGATGTGTTATCATCGGTCAGCACGCCGATACAACAGGCGCACCCGCCGCTGTTGAAAAGCTCAATCAGGCAGGCACAATCTGCTATTCTGTTGGTTACAACATTTCAATGCTTGAAGCTGCTCCCACTGCCGCGCTTACCTCAGCTTCAAACAACTGGTCAGTTTATTACACATATGCTTTTAAGTGCCTTGTAAACAACGAGGAAATCGCTGCAAACTGGTGCAAAGGCTATGCCGATGACGCTGTTAAAATTACGGATCTCGGTGAATCCTGCGCTGAAGGCACTCAGGAAAAAGTAAACGAAGTTATTGCCGCAATTAAAGACGGTTCTCTCAATGTGTTTGACACGGCGTCTTTCACTGTTGACGGCGCAACTCTTTCCGAGTACAAGGCAGATGTAATTCCCGATGCTGATTTTGAGCATGAAACAAATGTTATTGTTAACGGCGTATTCCTTGAGTCGGATGCAGAGCAGTTCAGAAGCGCTCCTTATTTCGATATCAGAATCGACGGTATCACGGAAAACGCGTCAGCCGAGGGTTGATACAATAATGATTAAGAACAGTCACAAAGGGATTTTTCCCTTTGTGATTTGTTCTTGTCTTTTAAGTAATTAGTTTTTTGAACAAATAAGAGCTTGTTTGCTGAAATAACTATTTAATCATTTAAAATTCCAAAGGAGCAAGCGTATGGATTATGCTATTGAATTAAATAACGTAACTAAAACCTTCGGAAAAACAGTTGCCAACAAAAATATAAGTCTGAATGTGCGCAAAGGAGAAATTCTTGCGCTCCTCGGCGAAAACGGCAGCGGCAAAACCACTCTGATGAATATTATTTCGGGAATATATTTTCCCGAAGAGGGCAGCATTTTTGTCGGCGGTAAAGAGGTTGTTATCCGTTCGCCAAAGGATGCGTTTGATTTGGGAATAGGCATGGTGCATCAGCACTTTAAGTTAGTAGATGTTTTTACCGCGGCAGAGAATATTGCTTTGGGAAACAGCGAAGAGGGAAAATTCAACCTTAAACAGACATCTAAAAAAATAAAAGAGATATGCGATAAATACGGTTTTGAAATAAATCCCGATCAAAAGGTTTATACAATGAGCGTATCGCAAAAGCAGACTCTTGAAATAATAAAGGTGCTTTACAGAGGCGCAAATATCCTGATTCTTGATGAGCCGACGGCTGTTCTTACTCCACAGGAAACGCAGCACCTGTTTGAGATTATCCGCAATATGAAAAAAGACGGAAAATCGATAGTTATAATAACTCATAAGCTGCATGAGGTGCTTGAAATTTCAGACAGGGTTTCCATTCTCCGCAAGGGCGAATATATCGGAACGGTGGATACTTGCAGCGCTACCGAGCTTTCTCTCACGGAAATGATGGTGGGGCAGAAGGTATCGCTTAATATTGACAGACCTCAGCCAAAAAACACGGTTAAACGCGTTTCCGTAAATAATCTAACCTGCATAAACAAGGATAAAGTTAAGGTGCTTGATGATATCAGCTTTGACGTTTATTCGGGCGAAATTCTCGGAATTGCGGGAATTTCGGGATGCGGACAAAAGGAACTGCTTGAGGCAATTGCCGGATTACAGAAAGCCGAAAGCGGGGAAATTACTTATTATTCACCCGATGGGGAAGAGGTTTCACTTATAGGGAAAAGCCCGCGTGAAATCAAAAAGCTCGGAATTTCACTTTCATTTGTGCCGGAGGACAGGCTCGGTATGGGTCTTGTGGGCTCAATGGGAATGACCGAGAATATGATGCTCAAATCTTATAACGACGGCAACAGCCCGTTTGTTGAAACATCTACTCCTAAAAAGCTGTCTATGCAAATCAAAGAAGATCTTGACGTTTCAACCCCGTCTTTGAACACTCCCGTAAGGAAGCTTTCGGGCGGAAACGTACAAAAAGTTCTTGTTGGCAGGGAGCTTTCGGCAGACCCAACGGTGCTGATGACAGCTTATGCCGTTCGCGGTCTTGATATAAACACCTCATACACTATTTACCGCTTGCTCAATGAGCAGAAGAAAAAAGGCGTTGCCGTTATATACGTCGGTGAGGACCTTGATGTTCTCATTGAGCTTTGCGACAGAATCCTCGTTCTTTGCGGCGGAAAAATGAACGGAATTGTAAACGGAAAAGAAACGACAAAAGAAGATGTTGGACTTCTTATGACCAAACTTGCGGAGGAGGGAAAAGCAGATGAATAAAAAAACGCGTAAAAAATCCGAACCTCTGATTCAAATAGCGAAAAGAGAAAGTATATCGTCTGTGAACGCCGCATTAATAAGGCTGATTGCTCTCGTTGCCGCGCTTACAATTAACGCCGCTATTGTTACCTCTATCACAAATATTTCCTTTTTCTCGGTATACGGAGTTATGATTAAGGAGTCGTTCGGAAATCTTTCACGATTCAGTTGGGCTCTGCGCGATATGGTGCTTTTGCTCGGAATAGGCATTGCGCTTGCTCCGGCGTTCAAAATGCGGTTTTGGAATATCGGAGCAGAGGGGCAGGTGCTTGCAGGCGCTCTCGCCGCCTCTGTGATTATGTATTATTGCGACGACAGTATGAATAATGCCGTTGTAATTATAGTTATGCTTATCGTCAGCATACTTGCCGGAGCCGTTTGGGGAATCATTCCCGCCGTGTTCAAGGCGAAGTGGAACACAAACGAAACGCTTTTTACCCTTATGATGAACTACATTGCGATACAGCTTGTTGCCTGTATGACTGAGCTGTGGCGCGGGCGAGCGTCCGCTCTCGGAAAAATTAACTCCGATTCTTTTCTTGGCTGGATGCCGCAGCTTAACATAAGATTTCTGCCTGAAATCTTTAATCAGAGATACACAATTAATATTATTGCCGTTACGCTTCTCACGGTTATTATGTATTTCTATCTTTCAAAGAGCAAGCACGGATATGAGATTGCCGTTGTGGG
>CANRMJ010000078.1 GCA_947631705.1 uncultured Clostridia bacterium | reverse complement strand
GATTCTGTAGCCTCTGTTGATTTGTACCTTGCCGTTGTCGTCAACCCACGGAACTCTGAATTTAATGATTCTTTCGGGTTCTACGATGCTTTCAAACACACCTCTTTCAATATATTCGGGATGTGCTTCCGCAACGCCTTCAAGTGATTCAAGAACTTCCTCAACTGCCTGATGAAATTCCGGCTCGTTCGGATTGCGCTTGATAACTCTTTCCATAAGACCGGCGAGATATTCGTTTTTAATACTCATTTTTGTTGACCTCTTTTACAATAATTTTTACTTTAATATTTTAGCAGACTAAAGTTTTGTTTACAATTACCAAAATTACAGAAATATTTTTGTGCATTTAGAAAAATTATATATATTTTTTATATAAAATCGCCCGATTTTAAGTAAGCGACCATTCACCCCTCATAAATAAAAATCGCAAAATCAACTGAATTTTTTGCCAAAAAAATTACAAGGTGTTATTGAAAGATATTTCAGATAGTAGTATAATATCCAATATAAATAGAAAAGGGGTTTTTGTTATGAGACTTACACCAGGCGCTTCCAAAGCCACTCAAAAGTATATGGTCGACGGAATCCGTTATGTTTGTGAAAACTTCAAAGATAGAGCGCCGGGAACGCATAGTGAGCGCAAAGCGCAGAAATATCTTAAATCCGAGCTTGAAAAATGGGCAGATAAAGTGGAAATGGAAGATTTTTCAGTTCATCCGCAGGCATTTATGGGTTGGATACCGTTTGCGGGAGTTTTCGGTATAATTTCGGTTATTTTTTACTGGCTGACATTTAAGGGCGTTGTCAACAACAGCTCTCTCGCAATAATTGCAACGGTACTCATATTGCTTTCTCTTGCCTGTTTTATCATTGAATTCCTTATGTATCGCGAATTTGTTGATTCGCTTTTTCCAACGAAAACTTCAAGAAATGTTATGGCGCGCCGTTCTCCGACAGGCGAGGTTAAGAGAAGAATAATTTTCGGCGGGCATACAGACGCTGCGAATGAGTGGACTTATTCACTTCACGGCGGATTAAAGAGTCTTGCTCCCGTTATGGGCGGTTCAATAGGCGGGCTTATAGCCGTTTCGATTTTTGATATTGTTTGGCTCATTTATTCTCTTATCGGAAACGGCACATATCAAAGCAAATTTTGGCTTGTTGCCGGAATAGTTCAGCTTGTTCTTATACCTTTCTTTATTGCAATTTGTTTCTTTATTAACTGGCGCGTTATTGTGGACGGCGCAAATGATAATCTTACAGCCGATTTTATAGCTATGGGCGTGTTAAAAGAGATGGCTGATAACGATATTCGCTTTGAAAACACCGAGGTGTGCGCACTTCTTGCAGGCTCTGAAGAGGCGGGACTGCGCGGCTCGTACGCATACGCAAAAGCTCATAAAGACGATCTTTCAGATGTTGAAACGATTTTTATTGCTATGGACACAATGCGTGAAATTGAACAGCTTCAGATATACACCCAGGGCTGTACAGGAACGCAGAAAAATTCAAATGCCGTTTCCGAGGTCATATATGAGGCCGGCGTTAATTGCGGTATTGAGATGAAAGAAACCGATATATATCCCGGTGCGATCGACGCTGAGGCGTTCAGCCGCTGCGGGCTTCTTGCATCCGGTTTCTGCGGTGTTAACCATGACCCGAAAACATATTATCACACTCGTCTTGACACACCCGATAATATTAGCGAGGAATGTATTAACCTTTCACTTGATATCTGCATAGAGGCAGCTAAGCTCTATGATGAAAAGGGAGGTCTTGACGCTTTCCGTGAAGAGGGTGCAAAACGCTTTAAAAGAGGTCATAATAAGTAATATTATATTTAAAAGCCGTGGTTTAACGCCGCGGCTTTAAAGTTAAAAAATTACTAAAGGAATTATATATAATGTATTTACAAGATTTACATATTCATATTGAGCGCGGACCATACACTGTTGAATGGATAGAACAGTTTGTTAACACCGCGGTGAGGAGAAATATCAACGAAATCACTCTGCTTGAGCACAGCGTTAGATTTAAGGACTTTCACTGTACCTTCAAAGAGGCGCGAGAGTATAATTTATATCAGAAAAAATGGTTTGAAGAAAAGAGAAAAACAGCTCATACACTTGATGAGTTTAAGGCTCTTGCCTATGAAATTAAAAGCAGGGATTACCCTGTTAAAATTAATTTCGGAATAGAAGTTTGCTGGTTTGAACAGCATAGGGAGAAAATTGCCGAACTTGTTTCAGACGGTTTTTTTGATTATGTTTTGGGCTCGGTTCACTGGATAGACAACTGGACGTTTAATCAGCGCAAATATCAGTGGCTCGGCAGAGATGTCAATAAAATTTACGCAAGATATTTTGAAATGGAGAACACTTTGATGGAAAGCGGGATATTTGATATTATTGCACATCCCGATTTGGTGCGCTGCCATTCAATTTATCCCGATTACGATCTTACGGATACATACAGAGAGTTTTGTAAAATCGCAAAAGAAAACGGAGTTGCCGTTGAAATGAATACCGCCCGCGGGCAAAAAAACGGTATCAATGAAGATTTTTTCAAAATTGCAAAAGAGGAAGGTGTAACATTTTCAACGGGTTCAGACGCTCATTCACCCCAGGATGTCGGGAAGGGAATTCGCGAGGTTATGCTGAAATTAGGCGCAAAACAGATTTAAAAACGATTTCCGCGTGTTTGGCTGTTTTTCCTTATCAAACTGCTTATATTCCAAAAGTGAAGTTCTGCGGATCTTCAAAGAGCGGAATAAGAGGAGGCGAAAACGTAAATATAAAGAATAAAACAGATATAACGGCAAATAGGCATATAGATATAATTTCTCCCGTGCGGGAACCCGTTGAATTATTTTTAAGAGAAATATAACTTATTATAAATGAGAGCGCAACTGCAAGAAAGAATGATATTATGTCAATAATATTGTTCACTTTTCCCGTTGCTCCGCTGTAAGTGTAAAAAAACGCTACTAAAAACAGCATGCCCCAAAGTACGCTTTTAATTTTTGAGGAAAAATAGCCGGGTTGTTTTTCGCCTATGAAATACTCGATGAAACTCCAAATCATATATGGAAAAAATAATAGCTTTAAATGCTCCCAAACGCTTTCGTTTATAGGAAAAAACAGTCCGACAATCGGATTGCTGTCTAACCATTCAAAAACAAAATGACCTATAGTGCCGAAAACGCTCACAAAAATAAAACCCGCAATTTCATTTCTGAACAAATTTTTCCTCATAAATATCACCGATAATATTTTATGTTTTAGAAATGAAATTATATTAATAAAATTGTATTGACAATTAATTTTTATTTTGTTATATTATTAGAGCACCGTTCGGTGCGTAAAACTTGACAGAGTGTGTTTAAGTTACAGTTTTGCAGAAGTACTCAAGCTGGTGACGAGGCGCCCCTGCTAAGGGCGTAGGGTGGGAAACTGCCGCGAGAGTTCGAATCTCTCCTTCTGCGCCAAAAAGAAAGCGGTCGCTTTGCGGTCGCTTTCTTTTTTTCAAAGATATTGTTTCTTTACGAGTCACACATGAAGGGCTGCGAAGTAACTTCAAGTTATTCTGCCCCTAACGCGTTGTCACAGACAATGTATCTTTTCCGACTATTTTACTTAGATCAGTTATTATAAAGTTAAGGTGATTTTTATGATATTTTCAAACAAATTTATATGCGCCGGAAAAAAATACAGCACTATGAAGAAACGAATTCCGGCGCCTTTGTTTCTAAAGATAATCACTGTTTCGGGTAAGATTCAAAAGGCGGAAATTACCGTATGCGGACTCGGTTTTTATGAGTTGTTCCTTAACGGAAAAAACATTACTAAGGGGAGGCTCTGTCCGTATATCAGTAATAGCGAGCAAGTCGTTTTTTACGACAATTATGATATTACCGACCTGTTGAAAGAAGAAAACAGATTTGAATTTCTGCTCGGCAATGGTATGCAAAACGCTTTCAGCGGATTCATATGGGATTTTGAAAAAACAAAGTTTCGCTCATCACCTAAGCTCGCCTTTGCTGTTGAAATCACTTATACTGACGGCAGAAAAGAAGTAATCGAGGCTGACAAGTCTGTAAAGGTTGCGGAATCGAATATTATCTCTGACGATTTGCGTATCGGCGAAATCTATGACGCAAACAAAAATGAGCGCAAATGGAAAAATGCGGTTACGGCAGACGCGCCGAATGGTAAGGCATTTTTGTCTACTGTTCATCCTATTACCGTAAGGAAAGTGTTAAAGCCCGTTAAAATTTTTCGTGAAGGCAACGCATATATTTATGATTTCGGTATTAACACATCAGGTTTGTGCCGACTTAGCGTTAACGCTAAAAAAGATCAGATTATTAAACTGACGTTTGCGGAAATTCTTCGTAACGGAAAGTTTTACATTGATACAACTACCTTTAAGCTATACAAAAATAAGTATTATCAAAGCGATACATATATATGTAAAGACGGATATAACGAGTGGACGCCAGCCTTTACATACCACGGTTTTCGCTACGTCAAGGTGGAGGGCATAAGCGAGGAGCAGGCAACTTTCGATCTTCTTACCTTTTTAGTGTTCAACACGGATTTAGATGAAACAGGCGCTTTTTCATGCGGCAGTGAAACGCTGAACAAATTGCACACAATGTCGCTTAATTCCACGCTTTCAAATTTTCATCACTTCCCGACAGACTGCCCGCACAGGGAAAAGAACGGTTGGACAGCGGACGCGGCGCTTTCCTCCTCGCATACGCTGCTGTTTTTTGATGCTGCCGATAATTATAAGCAGTGGCTTATCAGCATTTGTGAGGCACAGAGCAAAGAAGGAGCGCTGCCCGGAATTATTCCCACATGGGGCTGGGGTTTCAAGTGGGGCAACGGACCCGCTTGGGACAGTGTAATTACGGAATTGCCCTATCAGATATGGCAAAAGCGGAATGATCTTTCTGCTTTTGAAATCTGCAAAGAGTCAATTATTAAATATATAAAATACCTTGATACAAGAAAAGATAAAAACGGTCTTCTTGCCATAGGACTCGGCGATTGGTGCGCGCCGAAAAATCCGCGCAAAGCGCCATTGATATTGACGGATAGCATCGAGGCCTTTGATATTGCAAATAAATCTTCAGAAATGTTTAGCGCAATAGGTGATACAAGACAAGCAAAATATTGTAAAGATTTTGCCGAAAGTATGAGAATAAGTATCCGCGCGCATTTGTTCAATAAAAAAACCTGCATTTTTAAGGGAGCGTCGCAGACCTCGCAGGCGATGGGTATTTATTACGGTATTGTTGACGATAACGAAAAGGGCAGGGCATTTGCTGCGTTGATGGATATCATAAAGCGGGATAAATATCATATTGCAACAGGCGTTCTCGGCGGAAGAGTCCTTTTTCATGTTCTTGCCGAAAATGGTGAAATCGACACAGCGGTGAAAATTTTAACGAATCCAACGCCGCCGTCATATAATCAGTGGATTCTTAAAGACAATACGTCGTTGTGTGAGGATTTCGGCGAATGCAAGGATGGGCTTTCATCTCATAATCATCATTTTTGGGGTAATATCAGCGCATTCTTTATGGAGCAGATTTGCGGCATAAAGGTCTGTGCAGATACTATCAATATAGAACCGCATTTTCCGAGTGATCTGAATTATGCGTCTGCAAGCTATAACAGCGTATTCGGCAGAGTTTCGGTTTCATGGAAACGGAAAAATGATATAATAAGTTTTGATCTTGAATACCCGAAAAACGCAAAAGGCATATTCAAATACGGAGATTATTTATGTGACGCTGCGCAGATAAACAAATCAATACAACTGAATATATCAAAAGCACAGCAGTAATTAATTTCTTTAATTTACTGTAATGCAAAAAATTAAATATTCCATTTGTTGAAAACAGGCGCAAAAAGGCACAGTTATACCGTAAAGTAAAATCGGTATACTGTGCCTTTTTTTTACAAATGAAAATCCTATTGACAATTAATTTAAGGAGATTTCATTCTTTTTTATCATACTTGATTTCTCCCTCGGCTTCTTCAAATTCCTTAATACATTTTCTTATCAGATAAAGAATCTGACCGTTGGCAGAACGACCCTCATATTTAGAAATATAATGCAGTTTGTAGTGTAATTCCGGGTCGACCTCAATTCCTAAATGCTTATTGTTCTTATTTCTCATAATTTCTCCAAAATTCTCACAATTTCTACAAAAAAATCTTAATTTAAGTTTATTTTAAGATTATTTTGTGTTATGATGTTTGAAGTATACTTAATTTAAGTATACTGTAAATTTTGGAGGTGTATTATGAAAGTAGCAATTATAGGTTCAAGAGGGTTAACAATACATGATTTTTCGGCTTTTTTACCGACCGAAACAGATGAAATAGTTACGGGCGGAGCGAAAGGTATTGATAAATGCGCAGAAGAATTTGCAGAAAGGAACGGATACAAGCTGAAAATATTTTATCCCGCATACAAGCTTTTCGGAAGAGCCGCACCGTTAAAAAGAAATCTCACTATTATAGACTACGCTGATTTGGTGCTTGCATTTTGGGACGGCAATTCAAAAGGCACAAAGTATGTAATTGATAATTGTAAAAAAAGAAATAAACCCGTAAGAGTTATTCGCGTAATGCAGCTCAATAAAAAGTTCAAATAAAATATATTTTTTATATATAATTATTTTGGATTTGTTATTCCAATATTTATATATAGTAAACGGGACTGTCTCGCGCGATTGAGCAGTCCCATTTAAATAAAAAAAAGAGCCCGAAACGGCAGACCGTTCCGAACTTCTTTTTCAGCAGTCAAAGACAGCCTTTCCCGGTGACGGTCTGGATAGGAGGAACGGGGTAAAATGCGGGTTGCTTTTCGATTATGAAAATGGTATAATTTTTGTCAGTACAGACTGACAAATCAGTATTTTATGTCAACCGAATAAATCGCTTTGCGGTTTATTCGCACAGGGACAATTCAGAGAGGGAAATATCATGGCGGTTTACGAAGGTGAGTACACGGCGAATGGGCAACGGTTTCTGCTGCGAAATGCCCGTGCCGAGGATGCTCAAAAGGAAATTGACTTTATAGAACGTAGTGCGCTGGAAACAGAATACGGCACATGGCTGCCCGGCGAATATGCCCGGCAGTACAGTGTGGAGGACGAAGCCGGGTACCTGGAAGACACCGTGGGGGATGATGGCTGTCTATATCTGTTCGCCTTTACCCCCGCAGGTGAGCTGGTTGGCATCTGCTCAGTGACGTTCGCCACACGCAAGACACGGGTTCGGCACTTAGGAAATATCGCCGTCTCCGTGGCAAAGGCATATTGGAGCATGGGGCTGGGCAGGCATATGATGGAGGTATGTATGACGTGGGCCAAGGCGCATGGTGTGGAAGTGATGGAACTGCTGACGGATTCCACCAATCTACGGGCCTTGCGGCTATATTTGGCTCTGGGCTTTCAGATAGAAGGCCTTCTGAATAAACGCTGGAAAAATGCCCGAGGCGAATATCAGGATTTGTATGCAATGTCGAAGGTTTTATAAACAAAAGGAGAAAAAGCGCAAAGTCTGTTACTTTAATATAAGCACTGGCGGGC
>CANRMJ010000077.1 GCA_947631705.1 uncultured Clostridia bacterium | reverse complement strand
GCATAAAAATTTCCTCCTGAAAGTTGTTTCTATTCTACACCTTTCAGGAGGTTTACACAATATTTGAAAAAGTCTCATTAAATCATTTAATTTTACTATAGTTCCCTCGTTGTCAACAAGAATTTCAATATCCGATGAATTCTTTAACTGCATCAAAAATTCTCTGCAAGCACCGCACGGCGGTAAAACCTGACCTTTTTTGTTGACGGCAACCACCATTTTAACCTCAAATTCTCCGTTAGTAATCATGGTGGAGAGTGCATTTCTTTCGGCACACATACCAAGGGAACAATCTGTATCAATGCATACTCCCGTATAAATCTTACCACTCTTTGTTAAAACTGCTGCGCCTACTCCGCCCGAACACATCTGTTTGCTTATTTTCTTTGGATTTACAACATTTTTGGCGGCGTTATATACTGCTTTCCAATTATCATTCAGCATTTTCTTAGCCCTCCGAAATATCAAATATTTCTAAAATCTTTTCAATTTGCTCATAATAGACTTTCTCGTTAGCAAAATGTGATAATCCGCTTTAAACTTTAATTTCTATATTATACGATTATAGTATTCCTTTGATTAATTCATCATAAAACTTATTGGTATAATCGTTCATTTCACAACACAGCTTTATTGTTTCAGGCAAATAGCACTTGTTTTTATTAATTACATTATTTCTCATAAATTCAAGCGTCTGTTCAAGAGTTTGTCCGCGTACAGAGCCTGTAATCAACGTCTTTACTATTGTATAAGTTTTACCGCCTTCAAGCACATGCGCATCATGAAGGAGTTTACCCTCAAGAGTTTCCGGCATTTCAGGTCTTTGAGATTCCCAAGCAATTTTAACTATCTTTTGAACTTCCGAATCATTAAGTCCATTTTCTGCTAACCATTTTTCAATTATCTTTTGGTCACTATAAATAAAACCGTGAAAGTATAATGCAGAAAGCAGAGCGTTATAATCGACATCATAACCGTAATCATCAATAAGTTTGTCAACCCACCTACGCACTAAATCAATATGCCACATATTATGCATTATATCTTTATCAGCATAGTATGGTTTTGAAAATTCTCTAAGCTTTTCTTCTGATATTTTCATAGTTGAACCCCGTAAATCTTTTTAATCCGCTCATAGTAAACTTTTTCGTCCGCAAAATCGGATAATCCGCCGAATTGGCTCATTGTTCCTATGAGCGGTATATTTTCAAATGCTGTGCCTTTTAATTTTTCAACGGTTGCGTCAACAAACTTATCCGCAAAGATAACCTTTATATCTCTGCCGAAATAAGACTCAATATTGTAATCAACCGTGTCCGTAAGTCCGCTTGCATTATGTAAATCCGCAACAAGTGCCTGTGCCTCAACAAGGTTGTTTTCTCTTTCTATTAAATCATTGGCTTGTAACGCATCATTGATTTTTGATTTTATACTTTCATCAATATCCAGCTTATTGAAAGCAGTTCCAAACCATTTGCTATAAGGAGCGTATGTATCTTTATACAAAAAACACAATCTCATCAATCTTTCGGCAATTCTTGCACAGATAATTTGTGAACCGATTTCATCGCCCACCTCGCCGCAACGCTTGACAAACGCCTGTTCAGACGCAATTATATTCCATTGCGACGCGATAAGATATCGCTTAACATAGTTAGGATAAAACTTTATTTTTTCTGTTTGATTTTTGATATTCAGCCTGTCCGCAAACAGCTTGCCTGATACTAAAGATAACAGCCTATGCTCCGAAAAGGCAAGCCAGTCCAATGGTGCAATGTTGTCCAAATCAGAGGTTCCGATTTCATCAATAAGAAATTCATCAAAGGTCTGAATGAATATCAAAGGATTAACTTTGCCGCTTTCAATAAACTTCGGGTGCTGAACATCGTTGTCATTCGGGTCGGGTTTAGTAAAATTCACACTGTAACCCATATAGTCATATGGCAGATTTTCCGCAAACTTGTTGAATATTTCGTCTTTATTATCTATATCTTTTTCGCACAGGAACATATAGAAACGGGGTCCCCACATATGGTCGCGGGAAACCTCATCATCATATCCGAGAACATCAGAGCCGCAACCGATTAACCCCGCCGAATACTGCAAATCGGGAAAATATTTATCAATAACAGGCTTTGCGCATTCATTGAAAAATTTTTCGCACAATTCCAATCCTTTTATAAAATCACTCATTTTTTAATCTCTCACTATCGCTATATTTTCTTAAATAATTTTGCAGACCAAAAACTCATATCCATTTTTTCAATATAAAAGTGCAGAATACTTTTGTAATTTTTCGTAGCAGTAGACAGAGTAATATAGTCAACATTCTGTTTATAGTAATTTTCGGTATATTCAAAGAGTGCTTTTCCCACACCTTGCGAACGATATATTTCTTTAACATATATCTCATTTATTTCAAAACATTTTGCGCCCTTATCAATCGGTGTAATTGTTTCATTAAGTACGGAACATTTTCCAAATAAGCAGCCGATGATTTTATCGTTTAAATATGCAAGAAACAAATCGTTTCCTATTAAATCGCTCTTTTCATTTGCACAGTAACCGTATGTTAAATCTTCACTTTCCCATTTTTCAGAAAGTTTAATAACGGCATTAATATTACTGTTGTTCAACTCACACTTTTTAACCTCAATTTTCATAGTTTTAAACCTTTATAATTCCATTTCATAATAATCAACATCAATAACTGTTCCATTCGGATAGGTTTCTTGCGCTGATTTTATAAATTTGTTAAAGCCTAAATGTTTATATATTTTTAAGTTTTCTGTTTCTGTGGGCTCAACACCCAAAGTGACTTTTTCATAACCTTTGCTTTTTAAATCATCAATCATAAAACGGAACAGCTTTGAAAAGAAACCTTTACACCGATACTTTTCAATTGTCCTAAAAGCACAAAGATAAGCGGTTTTATCATTAACTAATTCATCACTGTTTTGAACAATGCTTTTATCAAGCATTGCTGTTGTTTCACATATGATTTTACCATTTAATATACCGTAATATACAACACATTGACTATTTTTAACACGCTCTATTGATTCAGTTTTCCAAATTTTCCAATTAGAACTTTTATGCTTTTTTATTTCATAATTCCACTTGGTTTCCATTTCATCAACGGTTGCAATTTTACATATGTATTCTTTCATACTTCCCTCAAAAATCAATTAAATATGTAATGGTATTCGTTCAAAAAAACATCTTTTCAAATGTTATAAAATCACTCATTTTTCGTCTATCAAAATAAACAGCCTCTGCACTTAATTAAAGTGCGGAGGTTTTTTATTCTTTGCAATCTGTGTTTTTCAGATACTCATCTATCGCAAGAGCGGCTTTTTTGCCCGCGCCCATTGCTTTGATTACGGTTGCAGCGCCCGTTACCGCGTCCCCGCCGGCAAAAACGCCCTTTCGCGAGGTTTTTCCGTTATCATCGGTTATAATTCCGCCGCGTTCGTTAACATCAAGCCCTGCCGTTGTTGCCCTGATAAGGGGATTCGGCGACGTGCCTATTGCAATAATAACGCAATCAACATCAATAAGATGCTCGCTGCCCTCAACAGCAAACGGCCTCCTCCTGCCGGATTCATCAGGCTCGCCGAGCTCCATATCAACACATTCTATTGCGCGCACGCTGCGCTTTTCATCACCTATAATTCTTGTGGGATTCTGAAGCGTTTTGAATTCAATGCCCTCTTCGCGGGCGTGCTCAACTTCCTCTGCCCTTGCGGGAATTTCCTCAAATGAACGGCGGTAAATCACATAAACCTTTTGCGCGCCGAGGCGCAGAGCGGAGCGGGCGGCATCCATAGCAACATTTCCTCCGCCTACAACAGCAACTCTGTTGCCCCGCTTAACGGGCGTTCTGCTGTCGCTCTCATATGCTTTCATAAGATTAATACGTGTTAAAAACTCGTTCGCGGAATAAACGCCCTTGAGGTTTTCCCCCTCAATACCCATAAATCTCGGAAGCCCCGCTCCCGAACCTATAAACACGGCGTCATATTTAGTAAAAATATCATCTATTGAAATACTTTTGCCCACAACAACATTCGTTTTAAACACTACGCCGAGCGCTTTAAGCCCCTCAATTTCGCGCGCAACGATCGCCTTTGGAAGTCTGAATTCGGGAATACCGTAAACAAGAACTCCTCCGGCAATATGAAGCGCCTCATAAACGGTTACACTGTAACCGTACTTTGCAAGATCTCCCGCACAGGTGAGCGAGCTCGGGCCGGAACCGATAATCGCAACGCTTTTGCCGTTCGTTTTTCTTTCAACAGGCTTTAGCGCGTCATTTGCATTGTGATAATCGGCAACAAACCGTTCAAGCCTTCCGATTGAAACAGATTCGCCCTTGATTCCTCTAACGCATTTTGATTCGCACTGCTTTTCCTGCGGGCATACTCTGCCGCAAACGGCGGGCAGAGCCGATTTTTGGCTTATTATCTCATATGCCTTTTCAAATTCGCCCTCCGCAACATACTTTATGAAATCCGGGATAGAGATATTCACCGGGCAGCCGTTCATACACGGTCTGTGCTTGCAATGAAGGCATCTTTTTGCCTCGGCGATCGCCGTTTCCTCATCATAGCCGAGATTTACCTCTTCAAAATTTTTGCTTCTTACAAGAGGATCAAGGCATGGCATGGGATTTTTTTTAAGTATATCCATATTAGCTGTCCTCCATATTCATAACCCGGCAGTTTGCCTCTCTCTCAAATCGCTTATACATTGCGCTGCGCTCAATCGCCTCGTCAAAATCTATCTGATGCCCGTCAAATTCAGGGCCGTCTATACAGGCAAACTTTGTTTCGCCGTTAACTGTTAAACGGCAGCCGCCGCACATTCCCGTGCCGTCTATCATAATGGGATTCATTGAAACACGGGTGCTTATGCCGTAGCCGCGTGTGAGATCGCATACCGCTTTCATCATAACAAGCGGACCTATCGCAACAACAAGATCGTATTTCTCTCCGCCGTCAATAAGCTCTTTAAGAGCGTCCGTAACAAAGCCCTTTTTCCCCGATGAACCGTCATCGGTAACAAGAATGTATTTTTCCGAAACGGCTTTGAATTCCTCTTCAAGAATAACGATATCCTTGTTTCTGAAACCCGCTATGCAATGAACCTCCGCGCCGTTTTGATGAAATTTCTTCGCAACGGGATAAGCTATCGCGCAGCCGACTCCTCCGCCCACAACGGCAACTTTTTTAAAGCCCTCAGTTTCGGCGGCGTTGCCGAGAGGACCCACAAAATCGCTTATATAATCGCCCTTTTCTTTTTTGTTAAGGCGGGCGGTTTCCGCGCCCACAATTTGAAAAATAATTGTAACGGTTTTCTTTTCCCTGTTAAAATCGGCGATTGTGAAAGGCACACGCTCCCCCTCTTCGTCCACACGCAGAATAATAAACTGCCCCGGTTGAGCCTTTCTTGCCACATAAGGGGCCTCTATTTCCATTTCGGTAACGGTTGAATTCAGTATTTTTTTATCAGCAATTCTATACAATATGATCCCTCTTTACAATCTGTAAACATTTGAAAAGATATTTGGGCGTTGCCCTTGATTAAAAGATTATTATAACTCATAAACCGCGTCTTTGCGGATACGGTTTAAATATTTAATAAATATTTAAGGTTCAACTTCGCAAATTTGAGGCAAAAAACAACTATTTTACGATATTTCTGCCTCGTAAACGCCGATACATTCCCTGCCTGTAAGAGGATTTGCCTTGTTTCGGGCGTTAAAATATATTCTGAGAACGCCGTTATAAAAAGTAAGGTGGCAGGCATACACATACTGTGCCATCCAATCATTTTCACCGCACATTTGCGGTGAAAGCAGCATTTTTACAAAATCAAACTTTACTCCGTCTTCGGAGCGCAGCAGCATTATTGCCGAATGGCTGTTTCCGTTTTTTTCAAAAATACCGTTTTGCAGACCTATAAAGCAATCCGCAAGCCTGTAAACCTTTATGCATCCCGAACAAAGATTAAGATAGGGATTTTTCTTGTCCGGCCTGATTATCGGCTCGTTGCGGGATATGTAGCCTTTCGTTATTTCAACGCTTTCGGCAAAACTGATATATGTTGGCTCACAAAAGCCGCAGTCTTTAATATATGTTTGCCCGCATGAATAATATAAACGGTTTTTCCCGCCGACGTTTATTAAAAACGGGTTTGAGATTGCCTGCCCTCTCTCGTCCGCCTCAAAATCGCGCGTTTTGCCGAGCGCCCGTTTCGGCTCTGTCCATTCGTCAAGATTTTCCGATTCGGTAACAAAAATCTCCGATTTCCATTTTCCGCCTATAAGACTCAGCGCATTTCCCGCAACGCTTTTCGTTTTCTCGTAAAAAAGATAATATCTGCCGCCTATATAGTTTATGTTAGGCCGCATTGCTTTGGAAACGATTTTTTTAACAAGGCTGAAATTAATACCGTTTTCACTGTCGAATCTGTAAACGCCGAAAAAGGTGTGGCAAAAAAGATGCCAGCGCCCGTCGTGCGACTGTTCGGGAGTGAGAACCGACGGATCCGCCGCGTTAAAGCTGCCGCCGAAATTGCGGATAATCGGATTGTTTTCACACAGTCTGAACTTCGCGCGGTTTATGTCGTTAAAAGTAAGCCTCTGCAAGGGTTTCACCTCATATTAACAGGTTTAAGCCTTTTTAAGTCTGATCACGTTCCAACTGAACGGTTTCATCGAAACGGTGAGGGTTGAGCCGTCAAGCTCGGGAAGAGCGTTTGTGTGCGGCTTAACGTTTACGGCGTTAAAGCTGTTTTCCGCCTTTTTGTCATATCCGTCCATAGAGATAAACTCAACGGGAGAGTAGCCCTCAAAATCCATAAGGTTAACGTCGAGAACGGCGTCTTCGTTAAGGCTCTTATTTACACAGAACACTGAAATTTCGCTGTTTTCCTCATCGTATGTTGCGATTGCCTCAAGATAAGGAACATCGGTAAATTCTGCGCAATCGTATTTGGGACACTCCATAAGCGGCAGAAGAGCGGCGCCCTTTCCGTAGTTTGAAAGGTGCATAAACGGGAAAAATATTGTTTGCTCAAACACACCGCCGCCCGTTTCGGTGAATATGGGCGCAATTACGTTAACAAGCTGCGCAAGGCAGGCTATCTTGATCCTGTCGCAATGGCGCAGAAGAGTTATAAGCATTGAACCAACAAGAAGAGCGTCCTCAAAATTATAAATATCTTCAAGAAGAGGAGGAGCAATGCTCCACTTTTCAAACGGTCTGTTATTTGAATGATACCACACATTCCATTCGTCAAACGAAAGATTTATCGTTTTCTTTGAGCGTTTTTTCGCTTTAACATAATCACAGGCGCAAATCACCGAATAGATAAATTCGTCAAGCTCAAGCGTTCTCGCGAGAAAGCTCTGAACATCGTCGGATCTGTTGTCATAATATTGATGAAGTGATACGTAGTCAACGCTGTCATAGGCGATTTCAAGGCTTTCAACCTCCCAGCTTCCGAAGGTGCGTGAATTTCTGCTTGATGAGCCGCACAACACCGTTTCTATATCCGGCGAAGTCCATTTCATCATCTTAGATGCTTCAAGAGCGGTTCTGCCGTATTCTTTTGCGGTTTTCGCGCCCATCTGCCACGCGCCGTCCATTTCATTGCCGAGGCACCA
>CANRMJ010000076.1 GCA_947631705.1 uncultured Clostridia bacterium | reverse complement strand
CGAAACGGTGGATATGGCGATAGGCGCGTCCACCAATACCGTCCTGCACCTTTTGGCTGTGGCGAGCGAGGCGGAAGTCGATACGATTTCGGTCGATACGATGAACGGAATTTCGGAAAAAACTCCCAATCTTTGCCGTCTTGCGCCCGCGGGCGAACACTATATCGAAGAACTTAACGAGGCGGGCGGCATTTCCGCGGTAATGAAAGAACTTTACGACGCAAATCTTTTGGACGGCGAAGTTATGACCGCGAGCGGCGTTAAGCTTAAAGAAGTAATTAAAAACGCAAAAAATTACGACGAAGAGATTATCCGCCCCGTTTCGAACCCCTATTCGAAGCAAGGCGGGCTTACGATACTAAAAGGCAATCTTGCGCCCGAGGGCGCGGTAGTCAAAAAATCGGCGGTAGACCCCAAAATGTACAGACATTCGGGACCCGCAAGGTGCTTTGACAGCGAAGAAGAGGCTATGACGGCGATTTCGTCGGGCAAAATAGTCAAGGGCGATGTGGTGGTTATACGCTACGAAGGTCCCAAGGGCGGTCCCGGAATGAGAGAAATGCTTTCTCCCACATCGGCAATTGTCGGTATGGGGCTCGGCAATTCGGTTGCACTTCTTACAGACGGCAGATTCAGCGGAGCAACAAGGGGCGCGTCTATTGGGCACGTCAGTCCCGAAGCGGCAGTCGGAGGCACGATCGCTCTTGTTGAAGACGGTGACGAAATCGAAATAGATATCCCTTCAAGAGTTCTCCGCGTTAACGTATCAGACGAGGTTCTTGCTGAGAGAAAGGCAAAATGGACTCCGCCGGCGCAGGAGCTTACAGGATATATCAAAAGATATGCCCAGCATGTAACAAGCGGTTCAAAGGGAGCTGTTTTTGAAGACTGACGCGCAGAAGAATAGTAAAAGGAAGAAAAAATGATGGACAAGGATGTTGCAATTTCGGTTCAAAACGTATCTATGTCATTTAATCTCAATAAGGAAAAGGTGGATAATTTAAAAGAGTACGTTATAAAATTTATAACGCGAAAACTTGAATATAAAAAGTTTTATGCTCTTAAAAATATCAGCTTTGAAGTAAAAAAAGGCGAGCACCTTGCTATTTTGGGATTTAACGGAGCCGGCAAAAGCACACTTCTTAAAACGATAGTAGGGGTTTATAAGCCATCTGAGGGAAAAGTTGAAAAGCAGGGCGTTATAGCGCCTCTTCTTGAGCTCGGAGCGGGCTTTGACCCAAACTACACAGGCAAGGAGAATATATTTCTTTACGGCGCGATTCTCGGCTATTCAAGGGAATATCTCCAATCAAAATATGATGAAATAGTAGAATTCTCGGAGCTCGGTCATTTTATTGATGTGCCGCTTAAAAATTATTCTTCGGGAATGAAGGCACGTCTCGGCTTTTCTATAGCAACAGCGGTGGATCCCGATGTGCTTATTCTTGATGAGGTGCTTTCCGTGGGTGACGCGAAATTTCGCACAAAGAGCCTTAAAAAGGTTCAGTCGATGTTTGACAGCGGTGTTACAGTGCTTTTTGTTTCACACAGTATTGAACAGGTAAGGGCTATTTGCGACAAGGCAATTTTGCTCAACAAGGGTGAGATGATCGCAAGCGGAGACGCGGAAGAGGTTTCAGCAATATATGAGGAAATGACAGCAGGCAAAAGGGATTCAAAGAAAAAAGCTCTTAAAGAAGAAACGGAAATGCTTAAAAAAGCTGCCGCTGAGAAAAAAGAATCGGAAAAATAAAACTGATTTAGCCGTATTAATTATCTGTTTTTATAATTTAAAGGTTTAAAAAATTAAATATATCTGTTTTTCGGTGTTGCCAAAAAGCATTAAAGGGGAAGTTCGGTGAAAATCCGTCGCAACCGCCATTACCGTGATTCAAAATTATGTTTTGATAAGTCGGGATTCCTGCCGAAAAACAGGCTTAATATTAAACACTTTTGGGCAGGGAAGAGTGCAGCCGTTTAATGCCGGGTACAGGCAAACGCGTTTTGCGCCGCCTTGTTCCCTTATAATGAATTGTTGCACATTTTTGTCAGTTTGGCGAAAATGTGCTTTTTTTTACGGAGGTTGCAAAAAAATCAATGAGCAGCAGGCTTACTAAAGAAGATTGTATTAATTTAATTAGGGAAAAAACGCAGGAATTAAAACGCCTGCCGAAAAAATCTGATTTTGATATTGAAACAGCGTCAATGATTAAATCTTATTTCGGGCCGTGGCCAAGGGCACTTGAATCTGCCGGAGTTAAGGGCAGTGATCCCGAAAAATTGAGACAAAAGCGTGAAAAACGTCTTCGCGCAAGAGAAAATCAGATAAAATACAGAAAAGAACACCCGAAAAATAAGGAGGATTCAAAATGAAAAAAAGAATTTTATCACTGTTGATGGCGGCGGCAATTATTGCGGCGGCTTTGCCTGCTTTTCCCGCTTCGGCACAGGAAGTTTGGGACGGCATAGAAAAATCCGAACCTGAATTGACAGATAACGTTTACCAAATCCGCAGCGGTGCAGAGCTTGCTTGGTTTGCCGAATACGTAAACAATCTCGGCGAGGCTGATTCGGGTCTTGTTGATGTTGACGCCGTATTAACGGCAGATATTGATTTGGGGAACAATCCTTGGACTCCGATCGGTCTTATAACATATGTAGTTGACGCATACGCGGGCACGTTCGACGGCGGAAATCATACCGTGTCAGGACTTAAAATAGACACTTCCGCCGCGAATTACGGACTTTTTGCCATTGTAAACACAGGCACGGTTAAAAATCTGAAGGTTGAGGGCAGCGTCAATTCAAATAACGTTGCCGGCGGAATTATCGGAAAGCTCCAAACAGGTACGGTTGAAAACTGCTCTATGGGCGGCTCGGTAACCTCAACGGGCAAAAGCACAAAAGGCTACGCGGGCGGCATTATTGGTACGGTGTCTTCTAATAACGCAGTTATAAGCGGGTGTTGCAACACAGCCGAAATCAGCGGAACTTACGGCGGCGGTATTCTTGGCTACAGCAGCAACACGGTAAATATAAGCAACTGTTACAATACGGGAGATATTACCGGAACAAGCCGCAGCGCGGGTATTGCCGGTCAGATGAGCAAGGGCTCAATCAGCTATTGCTACAATATCGGAAACAGCAATAACGGTATATGCGGTTTCAGCAATGCCGCAATCACAAATTGCTATTATCTTAATGACGAGGAATCCGAACCGGGCGGTACTGCCTCGGGATATGAAAAAATCTCCGATAAAGATTTACTTCTTCAAAATCTTAACGCCGGCACCGAGATGCTTTTTCGTGAAGATTCTATCGGAATAAACAACGGATATCCGATTCTTTTTTGGCAGCTCTCTTCTCAAATAAAGTCTGTTCCTATTGAACGCGTAGAAATTCTCGGTGAAAGTGTTACAGGCGGTTCACTTATTGCAAAAGCTTTCGGTGAAAATGAAGAACCTGCAACAAATGTAAGTTATCACTGGTCTGTTTCCGATGATAAAATCAGTTTTACCGATATAGACGGAGCAACGGGCGCGTCTTTTGATATTCCCGATACGACTGAATATTTCGGCAAATATATCGGCGTTGAAGTAAACGGTGAAAACGGCTCAAAAGCATTTGATTTTGTTGGACCTGTTGAAAAATCAGAAACTCTTAAAAGCACGGAAAATGCAGAAAAAGTGAAAAGCGCTATTAACAGTATTTCCCTTGCATCCATAATAAAAGAGCCCACCATACTGAATCTTCCAACAGAAATCGGCGAATGTTCCGCAGAATGGTTCAGTTCAAATCAGAACATAATTTCAAACGACGGTGTTGTTACGCTCCCCGATAAAAATATAGAGAGCGTTACGCTTACCGTGCGTGTTTCATGCGGAAGTGTTTCACAGAGCAGGCAGTTCGGTATTGACGTATGGGCGCTTGACGTTGACGCCGATGTTTATCTTGAAAAGGTTCTCAACAGTATGAAGTGGGATTTTAAACTTCTTCAGCCGATTTTCGGTGAGGACACAAATATTATTGTTAAGTTTAAAAATATTTTAAAAGAGAGAGGTTTTGACGGCGTAACTGTAACCGTTAAATCAACTGCCGATAAAAACCTGATATCTCAAAACGGCAAAATTACTTATCCCGCCGTTCCGCAGGGAGGAAGCTTTGCAAACGGAAAACAGGTTCAGGTTTTCTTTAATCTCACCGTTGAAGACAAAACGGTTGTCTATCCGTCGTCTGATATATATTCTCTTTTGGTTCCGTGGAACACGGCGGATGTTTCTAAATCGCTTGAACAATCTGCGGACGAGGCGCTTACGGATGAAATTATCCGCGCGGAAAACACTTCTCTTGATTCTGTTTCGTTTGATTTGAATTTGCCGTCTTGTATAGACGGAAATAGGTTTTCCTTTGCATGGATAACGTGGGAATCCTCTGATCCAAAGCATCTTGAAATAAGCGATGAAAACAGAATGAACGGTGCGGATTCCCTCTATAGTCCATATATAGGCAAAATTCATCAAGACGGTGAAGCGCACTCGGTCGTTCTCACCGCCAAGGTCACAAATCCGTCAACTGAAATAACTGTTACACGGTTGTTTGAAATTATGATTAATCCGATTTCATCCGAACAGCTTGAGCAGAACATTTCAAAGATGAGAGAAATTCTTGATTGTTACACGGCTGATAAGCTGACCGATTTTGTTACAAAGCAGAGGCTGAACACAAATGCGGTTGAAAATGATATTCAGCTTGTTATTCCCAAAAACGTTGTTTCTCCGAATGAATTGCAAAGCCTTAATTACGGCAAATATTGGGATTATTGGAATTACAGATTTACGGTTTCAAGCTCGGATACCGATATTATTGAAGTGAATTCATTCCGCGCATATGTTTACAGACCGCTCGGCGAAAATTCTTCCTGCGATAAGAATGTAACGCTTACGGTTCAAATGACGAGCAAATCAAATCCAAACCTTTTTGTAAAGAAAGATATTTCAGTTACCGTAAAGCATCTCAGCAGAGCGGAAATAAACGGCGCCCTTGATTTAATGGATAGGGCAAAAACCGAATATTCAAGAGGACTTCTCGGCTCAAACAGCGATATATACAGCGTTATAGACAATCTCACTCCGTATAAGGAAATAATCTGGAATTCAGATAAAACAGGCGTTGACTTTATATACAGAAATGCCGATATGAAAAACAGCGGAATAGTTGTAGACGAGCTTCCCGGATGGGAAGAACAGGAGAATTGGCGCCTGTTTAAAACAAGCAGCAAAGATTTAATTTCAAACGAAACGCTGATTTTAAACGAAACTCCTGAGAAAGATACCTTTGTTAAGATAAACAGCGTTTTAACAGACGAGGTATTCGGAAAATACTATACTAAATTTTTAAACAGTGCGGATTATAACACAGAGGCTCTTGCGAAATTCAAGCAGCTTTACAAGCAGCCCGTAAGTACATACGTTTTGGTTGAGGGAGACGGTAATCACAATGAGAAATCAGCCGCAATGTCCTTCACGCAGAAAGAGGCTATGTATTCCGCATCTCTTGCATCATTTAAACGTCAGCTTGACAAGCCGATAAGCGTAACCTTCACGCTTTTGGGGCTGAACGGCGCGCCGCTTATCGCAAAAACAGTTGAAAATTCATTTACCGGCGGAGCCACGGTTTTTGATGTTTTCAAAAAAGTTCTCGCAAGCAGCAATATTTCCTATAATTCTCGCGGAAGTTATATCACTTCAATAAACGGACTTTCGGAATTTGACCACGGAAAAAATTCGGGCTGGATGTATACGGTTGGCAGCGTTTTTGTTAATTCCTATATGAACGCGCAGGAGCTTTACGGCGGAGAGGATATCGTTGTTATGTATGTAACTGATTATTCACTTGCAAACTCCCATGTTGCCGATAAGCCGAGTGACGGCGAAAGCAGTGATAATTCAAAAGCTGATGAATCACTAAATAATAATTCTTCAGGTGGAAATACAAATACAAATGTTTCGGGTTCCTCAAAGGGAGATGCCGCTGCACTTTCTTCTCCTCAGACCGAAAATGAAATAACAAAACCCGCCGATTCTGCCGATAACACAAAAATAACCGCCGAAAACGGTGCTGAAAGCGGAAGTGTTCGCGATGAAACAAATCAGAATATCAACACGGAATCCGAAAGCGCGGCAGAAGAAATTGAAAAAAGCGATCCTAAAGTGTTTATATTTATTGTTTCCATTCTTATTATTCTGCTTGCCATATTCATTTTGATGCAGAAAAAGCGCGGTAAAGAGAATGTAAAATACGAATAACAAGGATAAATTTTAAAAGATAAGGCATAATATTATTAAGAGGAAAAAATGTGAAAATCGTGCGTTTTCGATTGTCATCCGGCGGAATTTAACGGCTTTCCTCTGCGCGCCTTATTCGGCTACAATAGGGTGCTCGCGATTAATATTATGTAGCCGGAAAGGCCATGTGAATTACTATGTTTGAAATCAGTCCTTATCACAGAAACGGTTTATCCTACAATCCGTTCAGAGAAATGGAAGAGCTTGAAAGGTGCTTTTTCGGAGAACCGTTTTCGGGGTTTTTCGGCAGCTCGGATATAGCTGAGTTTAAGACTGACGTTACCGATGAGGGCGACAGCTATGTTCTTGAGGCGGATTTGCCTGGATTTGCAAAGCAGGATATCCATCTTGATATTTCGGGCAATATGCTCACAATTAATGCCGAACGTCATTCGGAGCATGAGGAAAAGGATAAAAAGAACAAATATGTTCATCTTGAACGCTCCTATGGAAAATACAGCCGCGCGTTTGATGTTTCTGCAATCAACACTGAAAATATTAAGGCAAAATATGATAACGGCGTTTTAAAGCTCACTTTGCCGAAAAAGCAGCAGAGTTTGCCCGAATCAAAACAGTTGAGCATTGAATAACCGAAAACCGCTTGAATTTGCCGTTCAAGCGGTTTTGATATTGGTATCGAAATTTGTTAATAAATTTTGATAAAATTGTAACTGTTAATTTATTGACTTATACGTTAAATTTATTATAATTAGATTATAGATTTATTCTATTTTATATTTTTTATTTTAAAGGAGCGGTATAATGAAAAAAATCACAAGTTTATTATTGGCATTGGTAATGATGCTGTCGTTAACTGTGGGCGCTAATATTTCGGCATCGGCTGCCGTTATCAGCGTTCAGATGACGGGTAACTGCGATTATTCAATGGCACAGGAAATTTTAACGTTAACTAATAAGGAACGCGCTAAAACAGGAGCTCCGGCTCTTGTGATGGATGAGGAGCTTATGGAAGCAGCTATGCTCAGAGCTTTTGAAATATCCATCCTTTTTGACCATACCCGTCCCAACGGCGAAATTTGCGGAACTGTATGTTCCAAGATGACAAGCGAGAATATCGCATGTGCAGACGGATATGTTACTGCGCAGGATGTTGTTGATCACTGGATGGATTCGCAGGGTCACAAGGACAACATACTGAGACAAGACAGCAAATCGGTCGGCATCGGCTGCGTTGAATACGAAGGCGAATATTTCTTTACTCAGTGTTTCAGCACAAATCCTGTTGATAAGGTTTGCAAAAAAACAGGCAATGTAAAGAAATCCGTTACAATAGATGTTAGATTTGATGATATTGAAAATATTTATGATATTGAAAACTTCAAAGTTTCAAATGTAAAAACATCAAGCTTTGACGTCAGCTTTGACAAGGTAAACGAAGCCACGAATTATTGGGTTCAGCTTTCAAAGGACGGCGGTAAGACATGGAGCG